>JBJTTJ010000139.1:0-5058 GCA_046080125.1 Cuspidothrix sp. | reverse complement strand
GGTGAGATTTTACCCCAGTCAAAACCACAAGCTTTTAAAAACATTTCGCGCATTTGACTATCAAAAGCAGCAGGTTGTAAAACTTCCTCAAATAACTTACCATTGACATAGGGGAATTGTGCTAAATTACTATCTAAATTTTTCAATCTTTTTTCCGGTGGTGTATTTAATGTATGAAAAATAGAAGCAATGTGCATTGCTAAATCACTACCATCTGATTTAGTATGTAAATCAATATATTCCCAAAAAATACCTTTATCGAAAATGCCTGTATCATCAGCAAATAAACAGAAGAGTAACCGGACTAAATAGACTTCTAAATCATGACCTCGATAACCAACTGCTTCTAGTTTATCATGTAGTTTACCCATTAATTCAGCCGCTTGGATATTAACAGGATCTTCGTCTTTATAGGTGCGCTTTTCATAACCAGCAATAAACCCGAATAAATGGACTTGATTAACAAAATCTTTGAGTGCAAATTCTGTGGTAATATTAGTATCTAAATCATAAAGTCTAAATTTTTGAAAATCAGAAACTAATATATATTTTGGTAATTCATGTTCTTGTAATCCAGGAAAATAATCTTTAGCTTGTTCCATGGCTTTATCTAAACTTTTGCCTCTGGATTTATGTTCTACTAAAATTACACCTTTCCAAAGTAAATCAATAAAACCTTGTTTATGATTGGCTTTTTTGACAGATTGTTCAAATGTGGCTACTCTTCTGCGAGAAATACCAAAAACATGAAAAAAACTATCCCAAAATGATTTAGCTTCGGCATCTTCTGAGGTTTCATGTTCCCATTCTTGAGAAAATGCGATCGCTCGGCTTTTAATTTCGTTCCAGCTTAATGGCATAGTAATAGTATATTTTTACTTGGTTGATGTTTTTTTATAAGTCTGTTTCAATTCGTTTAAGAAATTAAAATCCTTTTCAATAAAATTTTTCTCATGGGGATTTTCTACATTTTCTAGTGCCAAATTCAAATCTCTTTGGGCTGCTTCTAATAATTGTTCGCACAGTACCGAAGCTCTTTTTTTTGTTGTTGTATTGCTTTTCCGATCTTTAATTGCGGTTATACATTTTTTTGCTTTATCCATTCTAGCGGTTGCCCGTTTTTCTAAAAGTGTAGAATTATGAGCAAGATTAGGGTATTTTAACATAGATTCACCCACAAATTCTATCACATCATCTGGTTCACCTATCTTTTTAAGATTGACGACAGCTTTTACAATTTGACCTTCTTCTATTTTACCAGACATAGCTACAGATAAGGCTCTATTTGCCATATTTTGATAAGGAAGATTATCTTTATCAAAAGCAAGAATCTCAGCAATATTGATGAGGGTACTGGGATTAACTAAAGAAAAATCTAATTTCTTGGTTTCTAGAAAATTATAAAGTTCATGGGGAAGTTTTAATTTAGCGATAACTTCACAATACAAATCTAGTGACCTAAAATTGTACAAATCCTTTTCTAAGAGTGTTAAAACTTGAGTTTTAGCCTCTTGATACTTCTGTAAAATAACTTTGTCTTGAATTTCTTGCAATTCCCTAATAATTTGATGTCTTGGGTGTGCGGGAAGAATACAAGTTAGACTTTCTGGTTCAATTTCAAAGATTGGTTCGGGACATCCTTGTTCTCTCATTGTCCGAATAATTGTGGGGATACCCTGACCTTCTGATTGAGCTAATTGAAGTTTATTAAATAAATAAGCAAAGCTTTGATTTCTCCATTTAGGACTGGCTTTTCCTTGCGTAAATTTATCTTTATCAACTCCCCAATGTAAAGTTCCTGGATATCTAATTTCTACTCTATCTGCAAATACTGTGATTCTGATTGGTTCAGGTACTTCATAATCACGGTGAACAATAGCATTAATTACTGCTTCTTGTAAAGCACGCATGGGATACTTAACCTGATTTGGTTTGCTACTTGTTTTATCAAATGCAGTATAGGCTTGAGTATTTAATAATTCTATTGATTTTTTAGCTTGCTCAACAATTGTTCCGGTTAAAATGTAACGTTCTGCTGTTTGTTCACTACGATCTGTCCCTTTATATATTGATAAAATAGTATATGCTTCTGGGAAATTGGATGTAATACTTGTTTTTTTCCCAAACATCAATAAGGTAAAATTTCTAGGACGTAATATACGATCTAAATCTGTGCGTACAAACAATGGAGAAACCAATTCTGCTATTTGTTCTCTATCAGAAAAATAATCTTCTAATGATTTTTCAGGAAAAAGTAACCCCATTTCCTGCATACTATCTCTAAATACAAGTATATCAATATCTGCTTCTGTAGCACTAGTATTTGTCCGTTTATCAAAATACTCTATTTCTTGTTTTTCTGTTAATAACTGCCTCAAAACACCATTTCTGGCTTCTTTAGTTTCTCGGCTGATACGAACATAATATTTAGAAGTTTCTCCGTCTCTATATATATGGGCATGACGAGTCCGTAAAACTACAAATACTAAAATTCTGGTGCTGTTATTTTCTGGGTTTTCGATTTCCACAATACGAGGTATTATGGCAGGATCAACATAATTCTGACAATATTTAGTTACCTTAAGTTCAACTTCTTTTAATTTATTAGCACTAAGACCTGTATATTGAATTTTGGGAAAACCATGCTCGTCCTTTATCTCTTTTGCTCCACAAACAACATATCCCCCACCAACATTGGCAATGTCGTTGGCAAATGCAGAAATAGTTTTTACTATGCCTTCGGCAATCTTAATATCATCTCCATTTTCTTTCCATTCTACTTGTTCACTTTCTCTACGGGCAAGCTCTTTTAAATCTATGTTGAAATTCATAAAGCGAAAATCGGTTTTATTGCTTGTTTACCATTATAGTTTTTTCACGCTTTTTGACAATTCAAACTTGATAAATTGCGTGAGCATATCCAGTGTATATCTATAGTTAATTATCATAGAGCTATGATAGAGCGATCGCTTCATGGGAAAAAACGAACTATGGAAAATAAAAAATCCATAATTCGCTTAAAATTAAAAAGAGAGAGTCGGTAGTAAGCCGGGTTCTGTTCTCTTGCGAGGGCAGTTATCTATCTGGGATGCTTGTTACCAAACACCTCTAGCGGCTCTTTTTCAGCGGAACCGGTAAAAGACCAACCGTAGTTCCTCCGGCCTTGCTCCCAACCGGGGTTTACCGAGCCAGCGCCTCTCGACGCTGCTGGTGCGCTCTTACCGCACCTTTGCACCCTTACCAACCAATAAATTGACTGGCGGTATCTTTCTGTGGCACTATCCTCACGATCACTCGCACTGGACGTTATCCAGCAAGTTTGGTCTTTCGGGAGCCCGGACTTTCCTCAAACCAGTCTGAATGACTAATCTGCAACTGCCTACGCCTACTCTCCCCCTTTCTCTAGTTTACTTTTAATTACACGAAAATCGCAAGACTCAGATCCCCGATTTTTTCAAGCAGTCGGGGGTATTCCTAGATTACTTTTTATTCCAAGGTAAGGCGTAGGTCCAAGGGAGTTTTTTAATAGTAAAAGGACAATTAATAATTGACACTGGGGGAACATTTATTCCCGGTGCTATACCGACTCTCATTTCTGAAATTCGCAATACAAGTTGTAAGGAAAATTCTAAATTTTTTTTACCATCTAAAAAGTCTTTGTATAACTTTTTATTTCCTTTAACTCCCGCTACATTAATTAAAGGTGAAGCTGGTTTATAGACTCCTGATTCTTTATCTCTTTGAAAAACATCTTCGGCGGTGACATTTTCAGAAATTGTCTTTTTAGGGGCGATAATTGTCGGCACTTGGGGTATAGCTAAATCGCGGGTTAAGTCAGGAGATTTGCGAATTACCCGCCGCGACTGCTTGCTATGTTCAACCACAAAAGAACTATTATCCCAGTCAACATATATAGCAATACTGTCTGATTTATTTTCAATATTCATGGATAATTCTTTTAAATCATCTTGCACTTTATCTAAACCATAAGTACCTGTTTTAAAAGAAATACCCACTGTCTCCTGAAGATTTTGTTCTTTTAATTGATTATCAACAGCACCTTTTTGGAAATCAACTTTAACTATATCGTCTATAGATTCAATCATGCGATTAAATGTCCAATAGACGGTAAGCATATAAATCATCAAAATAATCAGATTTTGGTCGCCATTTTGCATTTTTATAACCCTGATCTTCTACCGATTGACAAATGGTAACATAATCTGAACTATGATTTGTCTGATTTCTTTAATTTCTGTGATCAACTTGTGTGATGTGATTGGATATGATCTTCTTATGTGTGACTGTAAATCATGAAAAATCTACTTTTTTTCACCCAGGCTTACCCTACCTTATGCCATTACTATCTTAAATCATGATCATCACCAAAAAAATCTGCCCAAATTCTAGTTTAGACAGTTTAAAGGCTAATCAAACCACCTGATCAATTAACTTGCGTGTTCCCAGTCACTGAGTAATTCAGACTGCTGATTTTTACTTTTGATTTTACGGACTGGTACTTGAGGAGTTCCGATATCAACAGGAGAAAAGGATTGCTTCTTTTGAGCAGACTTCCGTTCTTTTGTATTATTCATGACTATTTTCACTTTCTGAAAACTTTCAACTCTGTTTAAGTTTTCAATGTTTATTTAGCCCATACCGGATAAAAGATTCAGTTGATTATGAGATTAATAGGACTTACGCACAAGTCACGGAATAATGAACCACGTTCGCGAAGCGTGCCGAAGGCATAGGAACGAAGAGAACGAAGAAAAGAGGGTTTGAGAGATATTTTGCGTAAGTCCTGTTTAAATTGTAATTTTTTTAAATTCTAATTTTTGTGGTTTTTGTTGATGAAAATACAACAGGAATAAATACCCATTATGAGTAGATATACAGCAGATTCCATTGCTATGAGGTACAAATTTTAATAATAAAACTCTTGTGAGGTGGGCATCTTGCCCGCCAAAATTGTACCTCACCCTGATGATAATCCGCTGTAAGTTATTTGCTATTTAACAAAAACTTTACTGTAGAATCTGATGCTGACAATATTTT
>JBJTTJ010000138.1:0-20030 GCA_046080125.1 Cuspidothrix sp. | reverse complement strand
TTGTATACTGTCTTTCAAACTATAATATTTTCAAGGTTCGGCGTGATCCTGGCGCAGCGTTTTTTTCGCTTCGCTTCAGGCACTTATTTAATATATCGAACTCTCTTTGGAATGTCAACTACTTTTTCCATCTTTTTTTGTTTTGGATTTTTATTTGGTTGAAACCTGCTCATAATGCTGGGTTTAGTCCACAATGGGTTAGACATTGTTGACCGAAGGAAGAGGTAGATAGTGAATTTTCAGTCAGTAATAGCGATATTGCATCAGTTTTGGGGAGATCGTGGTTGCTTGATTGCCCAGCCCTATGATATGGAGAAGGGGGCAGGTACTAAGAATCCCCACACTTTTTTAAGGGCTTTGGGACCTGAGCCTTGGTCTGTGGCTTATGTTGAGCCTTGTCGTCGTCCGACCGATGGACGTTATGGGGAAAATCCGAATCGCTTTCAGCATTACTATCAATATCAAGTGTTGATTAAGCCTTCACCGGATGATATTCAGGAGATTTATCTTGATTCTTTAAGGGCTTTAGGGATTTGTCCTGAAGATCATGATATTCGTTTTGTGGAGGATAACTGGGAAGATGCAACGGTCGGTGCTTGGGGCACTGGCTGGGAAGTATGGTTAGATGGAATGGAAATTACCCAGTTTACTTATTTCCAGCAGTGTGGAGGTATTGATTGCCGTCCTGTATCTATTGAGATTACCTATGGTTTAGAGCGGTTGGTGATGTATCTTCAGCAAGTGGAGGCCATTACTAAGATTCAGTGGACGGATGATCTTACTTATGGGGATGTACATCTTCAGGGTGAGATTGAGCAGTGTACTTATAATTTTGAAGCGTCGAACCCTGAGATGTTGCTGAATTTGTTTGGTTTATATGAGCAGGAAGCTACTCAGTTAACGGAAAGAGGGTTGGTTTTACCAAGTTTGGACTATGTAATTAAGTGTTCTCATGCTTTTAATTTGCTGGATGCCAGAGGTGTAATTTCTGTGACGGAGCGGACTCGTTATATTGCAAGGATTCGGCATTTAGCTAGGAAGGTAGCCAGTCTATATGTTGAGCAACGGGAAAAGCTGGGATTTCCACTGCTGAAGAATACTGTGGCTACAAGATAGAAATGGGAGTCGGCGTTACCAATTTAAACTGGTAACGCACAAAATTGTAGGTGATGTTGGGTTTTTTGCAGGGGTTATGCTAGGCAAAAGGATTTGTATTCAAATTTTTCTCAACGCCTTTGATATAAGCATCCATGTCGTGATCTTTAATGCCATCAATACCGGGCTTGCCTAGGTCTTCTATTGAGCCTTTAACTCTATCTTTAAATTCATTCCACCAACGGATATCTTTGTGAAGGTTTTTGGCGGCATCAAGATACAAAAATGTGCCTATGTGTTCATATCCCATCACGCTAAGGGGAACACGAGTAACAATGTCGTTATTGTGAACAAAGCGGAAACTGGATGACTTATATTTGGCGTCAAATTTTTCTGCAAATTCAGTATCTCCGGTGCGAGGTTGTCCAAAGGTATATAATCCATGTACGGTTTGATTAAGATCGTACATTTTGGCTACGCCTAATGTGGCTAAAGCAGCACCAAGACTATGGCCTGTAAACCATATTGTTTGCTCTTGAGTTTGAAATTCCTGAATGGTTTTGATGGTATCATCCCAGGCATGATCAATGGCTTCTAAAAAGCCCCGATGAACTCTTCCTAGGGAGTTATCTGTAAATCTCAGTTTTAGATCACTCATCAAATCTTGCATTTTGCGGGGTTCTGTGCCTCGAAAGGAAATAATAATCTTTTCATCATCCCCAGCAACTAAGCATTGAGTTTCGTTTTCATCAATAAAGCGAACATTGGGCATTTTCCACTCATTTTTGACGGTATTTTCCACATCCTCAGGTAGTTTGTAGGCAAGTTTGGCTGCTTGCGCTAATAAGTAGGCATTGTTACCGCTGTATTCAGTGGCTTTAGGTTCAAAATTGATCTCTGTCATTGTTTGATTGACTTCCTTTTAAATTTGGAAAAGAACGAAAAAATAGGTTTTACAGACATCTTTTAACGACAGAAGATGGTCTGCTCATATCATCTTGCTCTCATTGGTGTTTTATAGGTAGGCAAAATTTAAGATGGTCTATTTGATGACTTTTTACTTCATACCCATGTTAAAATCTTCGTGCATTGGCAAGTTTTCTTGTGTTTAATTGATTATCAATTTATTAACTAGTGCTGATAGTATTACTTATAGTCAAAAAAATGAGGCTTTTTTTAATTTTCTTAATAATTAGGGTTTATTGACGGAAAATGAATTTTCTGATGTTGATCATAGATAAAGAGCATGAAAAATTCTAGTGTTATTAATTATTGGTTGAACTACTTACGTCTTCCATGGGTTAAACTTGGTTAAGTTTAAGAAATGTAAAGAAGATGGCAGAAAGATTGAGTCAGTTGTTAGAACCGATTGCAGGTTGGTTTCGTTCTTTGGGTGTTCCTGAAGTGATTGTGCATTGGGGACATCCGGCGATGATGGGGATTGTGATTTTTGTGGTGGGAACTTTTGTGGGTGTGACGGGTTGGCGTGGTAAGTTGCTGGAGGGTAAGGATAAGGAGGGGGCAATTGAAAGCCGTAATGCTCATCGTCAATTAGCTCCTTGGTTGTTTGTTTTTTTGGCGGGGGGATATACTGGGGGGATTTTGTCGCTGGTGATGCAAAAAAAACCTTTGTTAGCAAGTCCTCATTTTTGGACTGGTTCAGTGGTATTAATACTATTGTTAATTAACGGTGTGATTTCTCTAAGTGGATTTTTTGGAGATCGGGCTGGGTTGCGTGCCGTTCATGCTTATCTAGGTAGTACGATACTGTTGATTATGTGTATTCACGCCGTATTAGGTTTGAATTTAGGTATTTCTTTGTGATGTTGTGATTGCCAAAGCTATCAGAAATGAATTATTTTTGTAGAAAACTAATTCAATTCTGATATTGATGCTGTATTTTCTATACTGGGTGCTTTGGCAATTAAATTTTTTATGATGCAGACGAGTGGAATAATTATCTGTCTTGGTTATATTTTGGGTTTGCTGGTGACGGCAATTCCTTGGGGTGGTGTGGGAATGTTGGTTTTGGGTGTGGTGGGGGCGGTTTTATTTCGGAGAATTGGCCGAAAATTTGCTCTGAAAACAGAAGTTGGTGTGGGCAAAACGAAGATGACAGTTAACAACTGGATGGCTATTCTCCATCCAAGAATATGGGTGATAGCTGGGTTGGTGGGTTGTTTGGCGAGTGTGTATTTGCAGTGGCGATCGCCTCAACCCGGTCCAGAAGATATTAGTCAGTTTGTGGCTGGAAATGGCAGTAATGTTGAACAAGTGGTGATTGTCCGGGGTTTGGTAGATAGTAATCCCCGGATCACTCGTAGTCAACGAGGACAATTTTGGCTAACAGCAACTCAGTTACATCCGGTGAATAATGATACTGAAGCATTTCCAGGCACGGCGGGAAAATCAAAGGGGGTAACTGGTAAGTTATATGTGACTGTGCCAATCTTGCAATCCACGGGGTTATATCCTGGACAGCAAATTGCGGTGACGGGATTTTTGTATAAACCGACGGCAGCTTTAAATCCTGGCGGTTTTGATTTTCAGAAGTATCTGCGTCAGGAGGGAACTTTTGCAGGTTTAATTGGTAGCCAGATTAAAATTTTGGATGATGAGCGTCCTTGGGGATGGTGGCGGGTACGTCAGCAAATTGTGCGATCGCAATCTCGGTTATTAGGTGTTCCTGAGGGTCCTCTTGTGAGTGCAATGGTTTTAGGTGCTAAGGCTGTTGATTTACCTTATGATATTCGGGATTTATTTGTTAACACTGGTTTAGCTCCGGCTTTAGCTGCTTCTGGGTTTCAAGTTTCTCTAATTTTGGGGATGGTTTTACAGCTAACAAAACGTACAAATAAAGTGACGCAGATTAGTCTAGGTGGCTTGAGTTTAATTGTATTTTTGTTTTTAGTAGGTTTTGAACCTGCGGTGTTAAGATCCGTCATTATGGGGTTTGCGGTTTTAGTAGGTTTGGCGCTGGAAAGAAGTGTTAAACAATTAGGATCTTTATTAATTGCGGCGACGTTATTATTGTTGTTTAATCCTTTATGGATTTGGAATTTAGGTTTTCAATTGAGTTTTTTGGCAACTTTAGGTTTAGTCGTTACATCACCGCCAATTATTCAAAGATTAGATTGGTTACCACCTGCGATCGCTTCTTTAATTGCTGCACCTTTAGCAGCGACAATTTGGACTTTACCACGACTGCTAGAATTTGCCAGTGTGATTATAGTTTACAGTATACCTCTGAGTATTTTGACCACACCATTTATTTCTATTATTAGTATTGGAGGAATGATTACTGGTTTAATCAGTTTAATCTCTGGGAATTTAGGTGGCAATTTAGCCAGTTTTTTATATTATCCTACCCATTGGTTAATTCAAATGGTAGAATTTTTTGATCATTTACCAGGAGGTCAGATACCTGTTGGAAGTATATCAATTGGGCAAATGTTGACTATCTACATTTTGATTATTTTAGTTTGGTTATTCCAGTGGTGGCAAAAACGCTGGTGGTTTGCGGGGGCCATATCGGTGGGTTTGGTATTGATTCCTGTGTGGCATTCTGCTAATAATTTAGTGAAAATTACTTTATTAGAAACGAGAACAGAACCAGTGTTAGTAATTCAAGATCGTGGAAATATTGCTTTAATTAATAGCGGTGATGAGGGGACAGGGAGATTCACTATTTTACCATTTTTTAGACAACAAGGAATAAATCAGGTTAATTGGGCGATCGCCAGTAATTTTCTTAGTTCTAGCGATGATGCTTGGTTGGAAATTCTCCAAAGTTTACCAATTAAAAATTTGTATGCATATCAACCCAAAATGGAAAACAATATTGAAACTCAGGTATTACAACAGCAATTACAGAAACATCAAGGAAACTATCAAAATTTAGGAGTTGGACAACCTATAAATACACCAACAATTATAGCACAATTAATTAATGATCAAGTACCAATTTTAAAACTACAAATTTTTAATCAAACTTGGTTGTTAGTAGGAAGTATTCAATCTCAACAAATTGCTGAATTAGTCAAAACAGGAGAATTGTTTTCTCCCCAAGTTTTATGGTGTCTATCAGAATCTTTACAAGATTTAGTCACAGCACTAAAACCACAAGTGGCAATTGCTCCCGGTACTAATTTAGATAGTAAAGTATTATCTTCTTTAACTAAAGGACAAACAAAGATTTTCCTAACTGGTAAAGACGGGGCAATTCAGTGGACACCCGATGGCAATTTTCAACGTTTTATCCAAACTACGGAAAATAAGTCTTCTGTCTTATGATATCTCTTATATTATAGCAGGGAACAGATAACTTTTTGCTGCAAACCCTATATAGAACCTCTCTAGATTAAATTACCACCAGATGTCTATTGTAGCGACTGTCTTGAGCTAAGAAAACCCAACCTAGATTCTATCTGAGTAGGATTGGTTTTTACACTAAGCAGCTTCAGGATTAAGACGACTCATTTGCCATGTTGTATATGTACCGATAGGACTCCAAAGTAAATAGGGTAATAATAGTAATGCTGCTGGTAAAGATACCGATAAAACTGCTAGGGTAATTAACAAACAAATCAGCAATCCAGCACCGCCAAGGATTGTACCAATAATGAGACTACGAAGACGTAACATGATAGGGGTATAAGCCATGGTAAATATCTCTAATAAGAGGTATAAAGCCATCATTAAGCGGGTTGAATTAGTATTAGGATTGTGTTCCCAAATAATGTAAGCTGACCAGGCACCGCAGATAAATATTACAGTCCAAATTAGGGGTATGAGTGATTCAAAGGTCAACCATTTAGGTCTTTTCAGGTGTCGAAACCATTGACTTTTGCTGGGTGTAGTCCAGTTACCAATCAGGCCAACTAAGAATACTATAGCACCAATGACCAGCCAAGATTTAATCATAATTCCCTTGGTGTTGACTCGCAAATAAGTATCATATCACTTGATATACTCACTGGCATTTTTATCTCGGTGCTGTTGGTGTTTCACAATTCAAGCACTGAACTAGCCAGATTTTTAAATCAAGTTTACCCCATTTGTATCTATAATTGCTTCCCATCTGCTAATAGCGGGAAAATCCCTGTTAAACTTTTGGGATTTAGCCTCCCATAAAGTTCTAATCTATCGGCAGGGGGGAGATAGGGACGAGACTTGTGTCCGATTATTTTCGGTCAAATTATTGGGTTTTATGTAGAAATATTAAGGAATATTGCATTTTTGGCAAAACCTGAAGCTAAAGGGGAAACTCAGCCAAAAGTCCATGATAGGATGCTTTGGGAAAATATTATAATTAGGAGAAAACCTTTGACACTACGGGTTGCTGTTGTTGGTTCTGGACCTGCGGGTTCATGCGCTGCGGAAACACTAGCTAAAGCTGGGATTGAAACCTATTTGTTTGAGCGCAAATTAGATAACGCTAAACCTTGTGGGGGTGCTATTCCCCTGTGTATGGTCAGCGAGTTTGATTTACCTCCAGAAATCATTGACCGTCGTGTGCGGAAAATGAAAATGATATCTCCTTCTAATCGTGAAGTTGATATCAATTTAATAAATGAAGAAGAATATATAGGAATGTGTCGCCGAGAAGTGCTAGATGGTTTCTTGCGAAACCGGGCGGCAAAATTGGGCGCGAATTTAATTAACGCCACTGTTCATAAAGTTGATATCCCTGGGAATAATAGCGACCCCTATACAATTCACTATGTTGACCATTCAGGAGAAGGGGCACAGGGAGTTACCAAGACTCTGAAAGTGGATTTAATTATTGGTGCTGATGGGGCAAATTCCCGCATCGCTAAGGATATGGATGCTGGGGATTATAATTATGCGATCGCTTTCCAAGAACGCATTCGTCTTCCCCAAGACAAAATGGCCTATTACAATGACCTGGCGGAAATGTACGTTGGCGATGATGTTTCCACCGACTTCTACGCTTGGGTATTCCCCAAATATGATCACGTAGCGGTAGGTACTGGGACAATGCACATTAACAAAGCCAGTATCAAACAGTTACAAGCAGGTATCCGCGCCCGTGCTTCTGAAAAACTAGCCGGTGGTACCATCATCAAAGTAGAAGCCCATCCCATCCCGGAACATCCCCGTCCTCGTCGCGTCGTTGGACGTATTGCTTTGGTAGGAGACGCAGCTGGTTATGTTACCAAGTCCTCTGGTGAAGGTATTTACTTTGCAGCTAAATCTGGCAGGATGTGCGCTGAAGCGATTGTAGAAGCTGCTAACGGCGGCGCTCGCATTCCCACAGAAGCAGACCTCAAGGTATATCTGAAGCGTTGGGATAAAAAATACGGACTTACCTACAAAGTATTAGACATTTTACAAAGTGTTTTCTATCGTTCCGATGCTACTAGGGAAGCATTTGTAGAAATGTGTGATGATTTGGATGTACAGAAGCTAACTTTTGACAGTTATCTGTATAAAACTGTAGTTCCTGCTAACCCCATCACCCAATTAAAAATTACTGCCAAAACTATTGGTAGTTTAATTCGTGGTAACGCCCTTGCACCCTAAGATAATCAAAAAGAAGTCCGAAATTCGTTTCTGGACTTCTTTACAAAGAATAACGAGAAGCTAAAAATTCTTGCGCTGCGGCTTTATCTTTAATAATACCATCTACAGTGGCAATTAATAAATCGTCTAATATTTGTTTATATTGGGGACTAGGTTTATAACCCAATTGCTTTAAATCATTTCCATTCAATAAGGGTTGAATATTCCCCCAATTACTTAAATATTGCCAAATCTGCCTTCTGATTTTACGGGAACTTTGTAAAGCAATTAAAATTAAAGTTTGTAAATCATACTTTCTTAATAAATACAGGGTTTGACTAGGTTGTGTAAAAGTCGGTAATAAACTAATTACCTCAGATTGAATTTGAGATAATTTCTCTAGTCTATTAATACTATCATTAGTTAATTGTAGGTTTTTAGCTACTTTTCCCCGATATTCTGGTTCTAAATAGGCAATTAATAATTCTAAGCGGATTTGCCAATATATTAGTTTTTGGTCAAATTTTCGTAAACATCGTTCTAATAAATTTAATTTTCGAGAAAGTTCTGATGTTAATTTTAGAGTAGGATGAATACATTGTAAAGCACCTAAATCATCTAATAATTGTAAAGCTGATTGCCAATAAGGGGCAGATAATATATATTTTAATTCAGTTTTAAGTCGAGTTTGTAAAGCCGGGGTTTTAGTATTTTCTTGACTAGTACGGTCATAAACTCCACTATTTATGGCATAACGAATATAAGTTTCTGTTTGTGGTTCTAGAGAAAATCCAAACCGCACAGCAAAACGTACTCCGCGATAAATCCGAGTAGGATCTTCAATAAAACTATTAGCGTGTAAAATCCGAATTTGTTGATTTTGTAAATCTATAATACCACCAAAGAAATCTAATAATTCACCAGCACGAGGGGAAGTTAACCGCAAAGCCATCGCATTAATTGTAAAATCTCGCCGATATAGATCTTGACGAATAGAACTAGCTTCAACCTCTGGATTTGCTGCTGGGTAAGGATAAAATTCGGTTCTTGCTGTGGCAATATCTACCCATAATGAATCTAATTCAGGATCTTTATGCCATAATAAAGCCGCAGTTTGAAATGCGCCATGAATTTCCAATCTAGCATTTTGATAAATTTGCTGTAATGCTTTAGCTAATTCTACACCTGCGCCCACATTGGCTGTTTTATGAAAACCATCTACTACCAAATCAATATCGTTAATCATTAAAGTCTGATTTTCTGTTTCTGACAATAGTAAATCTCGTACTGCACCACCAACTAAATAAAGATGCCAACCCCGTTTTTCTGCTGCTTGGGATGCTGTCGTTAGTAATCGCCACAGTTCAGGAGTCAGACGGTTTTCTAATTCTGTATTCAATTCTAAATCTTGAAAATTATTTTTAATTTTTAATTCTGAATTTTTAATTGTGAGTTGATGTAATTCTCTTAGAATATCTGTGCGAGTGACGATACCAACTAATCGGCCATCATCTAATACTGGTAATCTGCCAATATCATAAGTCACCATTAAAGATTCAATTTCTGGCAAGGAAGTATCGGGGGTAATAGTCTTTAAATCACCTGTCATATAACCCTTAACTGGGGCATGACTAAATCCGTGATGTAAAGCAATGTCTAAATCTCGACGGGAAATAATTCCGATTAATAAATCTTGATTATTAACTACAGATAAACCTGAATGTCCATAACGTAATAAAATCCGTTGTGCTTCGGCTATGGTAGTTTCTGGGCGAATTGTCCGCACTGGGGAAGACATCAAATCTCTGGCTGTGGGAGGATGGGGAATTTGGGCTTTTAATCCTGCTAATAATTCTTGTAAAATTGGTTGGGGATTTGTGGTGCGAAGATTAAGAGATGCGGCTTGAGAATGTCCACCACCTCCATGAGGTTGAAATAAGAGATGAAGATTTGTTTGGGGAATTTGACTTCTCCCAATTACTGTTAAGCGCCAATCATTTTCACCTAGAGAATATTCATTTGCTAAGAGTACAGCATCAGATTCTGTTAAATCAATAATTTCGGAGGCTAAACCTGATAAACCTGGGACAAAACTATCGGTTTTTATTGTCACCCAAGCTATTGTATATCCTCGTAAACAAAGATATTCTAAATTTTCTAAAGCTGCACTTAATAATTGTTGTAATTGTGGTGATAAACCCGGATCACGATAGGTAGAAATAACTGATAAATTTGCACCTTGCTGCATTAGCCAAGCTAAAGCTAAAGCATCTCTGGGTGTGGATTGTTTATAGGTTAATGAACCTGTATCAACATGAATACCCAAAGCCATAACAGTTGCTTGGGCACAATTGAGAGAAATATGATTTTTTTGTAATAGTTCTACCATTAAAGTAGTTGTAGCGCCTACTTCATCTAAGTGTAATTGGCTGGAGGGAATATCTGAATCTTGTGCAAGATGATGATCATAGACTATGATTTCTTGAACATGGGGTAAATCAAACCAGATAGCGGCCTTACCCAAGCGATCGCGCTTTTGAGTATCCACAACCATTAAAGAGCGAATTTTTTCAGGATTTACCGAACGTCGTTCAATTAACGGATACTCGTCACGATGTAAGGCCAAAAAATCCCGTACAGGAGGATGTGCGCCCCCAGTTAGGACTATTTTACTCCCTGGTTTGAGACAAGTTAACCCCACTGCTGCTCCTAAAGCGTCAAAGTCAGCAGTTGTGTGACAAAGAATTAAATCCATATATTAAAGATTAGAGGGAACAGGGAACAGCAACTAATATATTTTCTATGTTAATCATTTTCCCAATCACCAATTGTCACAGATTGAAAGATAAGAATTGAGCAACTGTTACACAGCAGACGTAAAATATGAATTGATCAAGTGATGCCTTGTAAGTTCATAAGGTTCACTAAAAACGTCAAACTGTTTATACAGTAGCAGTTCTGGGATAAACTAAGATTTCGTTATGTTGGGAAACACAAAATGAGCATAGTATTTCAAATCGCCTTAATATCATTAGTCTTGTTTTCTTTCGTGCTTGTGGTTGGTGTACCTGTTGCTTACGCCACACCTCAAAACTGGGTAGAATCTAAAAAACTGCTCTGGGTTGGTTCTGGAATTTGGGCGGCTTTAGTTGTGTTAGTTGGTATATTAAACTTCTTTGTGGTTTAATTGACTGCTTTAATCATCTACTAGCGCGTACCGTAAACAATTTTGAGGGCAGAAAAGCTCAGGTAAAGAGTCAAAAAGAAAGTTTTTTGTTTTTCTCAGCGACTTTTTCCTGGTTGTGCTTTACTGCTCTTCTATTTTGATTGCAGAAAAGTATATTAAGCAGTGATGCTAAACTTATTTAGAGGCAGTTATGGCAGTTTTTGAAGGTAATTTTCAGCAAACAGAGTCTTTCCGGTTTGCATTAGTCATTGCTCGCTTTAATGATCTTGTTACCTTGAAACTGGTAGAAGGATGTAAAGATTGCTTAAAACGGCATGGTATCAATCCAGACCCTGAAGGTGAACAAGTGGATTATGTTTGGGTTCCAGGTAGTTTTGAAGTTCCTACTGTAGCGCGTCAATTAGCCATGTCAGGCCGTTATGATGCCATCATTTGCCTTGGTGCAGTAATTAAAGGACAAACACCACATTTTGACTATGTATCGGCTGAAGTTTCTAAAGGTATTGCTGCGGCTAGTTTTCAAACGGGTGTACCTATAATTTTTGGCATTTTAACCACAGATACCATGCAACAAGCCTTAGAACGAGCTGGAATTAAAAGTAATCATGGTTGGGAATATGCCATGAATGCCATAGAAATGGCTAGTCTGATGGGTCAATTACGCCCAAATTTAGCTGGGTAATGGCTAATGGGGAATGGGTGATTGGTAAGAGTATTCCCAGTAAAAAAATTTCTAACAGGAAAATTCTCCCCCCCTACTCCCGTACTCTCCACCCTAATTCTGCCCTCTGAAAAAAATTTTTACTTTAGGGGTTGACAACGCTGAATAAATCTGGAACAATAGAATTATTAAAGATGCGGGTATAGCTCAGTGGTAGAGCGCAACCTTGCCAAGGTTGATGTCGCGCGTTCGAATCGCGTTACCCGCTTTCAGGAAAAGATGATAAGATTAAAAAGCAACTTATCAGTGGAGTGTATGATGAATATTTGCAGTGGGAAAGTCTATGATTAGACATGGGTATCCTGTGGGATATGACTATGTAAATTATAGGTTTTTGGGCTTATTGTCTGAAAGTTTCCCAATGATTGTAAGTCAGTCCAGCAATTTTATTTTTCCCCATGCTGATTTGAAAAGAAATGGGGGAATAATCTAAAAAACCGCCCAAGTTACTAATCTTGGTTGTGCAACCTCAAAAAGCAGATAAAATTAACCTGAATATGGAATATGGTTGTCCTTGTCGTCGCAAAGGACAGTTGATTCCGATTACTTTAACAGACGCATTTGGATGCGATCGCTGCCAGCAGATTTTTGTAGTGGAAGAAAATGGGTATATTTTGGAACAACTGTCTACCACCTATCCCTATAAACGGGCGTGGTACTGGAGAGGCAATAGTTGGCAAATTGTTCAACCTACTTTAGCAGCAAGCTATCTGCCAATGGCATTAAGCATTATTTTTGTGTTAGTCATTATATGGCTACCATTGGCTTTGGGATTGGCCACCAGTTCTAATATTATTGCTTGGGCTATGGTAGCGGTGTTATTGGCAATTCTGCCGGCGTTAATGGTCTGGCTTACTTACAGACGTTAAGTATATGATAGGTGAAGTGATTGATGATTACCCCGAAATAATAACCAGCGCTAAACGCGCTTTTCAAGCTTCCTTGAAATTAGGAACTACTAAGGGGATAGAGAGGAGTCGGGCTGTGTTAGCAATGGCACGGGCAATAGAAAATGATTTTGATGAAATTCTCGAAGCTAATACTTTGGATTTGGAAGCTAGTCGGGAAATGGCTGTTGAGGAGTTAATTTTGGATTGGTTGAAGTTAACTCCCTCACGGTTGGAGAATACCATTAAGATTCTGCAACGATTGGGGGAATTATCTGATCCTTTGCGACGAGTGAGAACTGCTGATTATCAACAGGAAGATTCTCAAAGTTATACTCAATTAATGCCCTTGGGGGTGATTGCTTTTATTTATGAGGCTTTTCCAGATTTGGGGGTGATCGCTGCTGGTTTTTGTCTCAAAACTGGTAATAGTATTATTCTTAAAGGTGGTAAGGAGGCTAGTCATTCTAATGGGGCGATCGCCAATGCCCTCCAAACAGCTATTAGTGAGGTGGGTTTACCGGAGGGTTGTGTAGAATTAATTACCGCCGAACCTGACACTTCTGTGGGAGATCTAGTAACCCAAGATCAGTATTTAAGTCTAGCTATTCCCTACGGACGTTCGGGTTTAATTCAACAGGTGGTGAGACAAGCAACTTGCCCAGTTTTAAAGTCGGCAATGGGTAATTGTTATCTGTATTGGTCGCTTAATAGCAGTTTAGAAATGATTCGCTGGATGATCATAGATAGCCATGAGAGTGAACCAGATCAGGTTAATGCTATTGAAAAAGTTTTGATTCATCGTCAAGCTTTACCATCTTCTTTATCTGTGCTGTGGAGTAGCTTAAAAGAAAAAGGTTTTGAACTTAAAGGTGATGGGGAATTAGTTGCGGCTTTTCCTCAATTACAATTAGCAAAAGATGAAGAATGGGGAACACCTTATTTAACAAAAACCGTGGCTTTTAAATTGGTGGATAGTTTAGAAAGTGCGATCGCTTGGATTAATCAATATAGTAGTAGTCATGCCGATAGTATTGTCACAGAATCCTATCAAGAAAGTCGCCAATTTGCATTAGGAGTAAATAGTGCCTCCACCTACATTAATGCTTCTCCTCGTTTTTCTCGTCACTCTTCACGGGGGGAGGCTGTATTTTTAGGGATGTCTAATCAAAGAGGACATCGTAGAGGATTTATTAGTTTGGAAACTTTAACTACAGTCAAGCATATTGTTCAGGGAAATGGCCGATTTTGATTAGAGGATATTACTTTGGATGGATAACAATAATATTAAGAAATGTCGCCGTTCTGTCGAATACAAAACTTGCGATTGGAAGTTATCTGCAACTAAAAAAGCCCTCTTGGAAGGTCAGGGCTTGTATCCTATTATTTTCCGTCAATTAACTTCTATTTGAGGTATAATTAACCAACAAATGCTAACCGGGGAGCCACTTCCGCAGGACGATCTACACCTTTGAGGTAAGCAAGGACTGTATCAGCATCAGATACTTCAAAAGGGTCTGTAGGACAGTTATCTTCAAAACCGGGTTCAATGAATATTTTTTCGATTTCGCAGTTATTGACAACCATTGCATAGCGCCAAGAACGCATTCCAAAACCGATGTTAGATTTATCAACTAACATTCCCATTTTCCGGCTAAATTCCCCACTACCATCTGGTAATAAGAAGACATTTTTAGCACCTTGTTGTTTACCCCATTGGAACATTACAAATGCGTCATTAACTGACAAACAAATGATTTGGTCAACACCTTGGGCTTTAAATTCTGCATATAGTTCTTCGTAGCGAGGTAAATGTGTAGAAGAACAGGTGGGGGTAAATGCACCGGGTAAAGCAAATAATACTACTTTCTTACCGGCAAATATCTCTTCAGTGCTTAGATCTTTCCAAGTATAGGGGTTTGGTCCACCGATAGATTCGTCCCGAACACGAGTCTTAAATACTACATTTGGAACGTGAGTAATAGCAGTCATAAATACCTCTTTTTTAGATGGAAGATTTTAACTCGTGTTGCCGCTTGATTGCTGGGCATCAATAGCTTCTCTAACAAATCAGAATAATTCTGATTTAGGAATTAGTCAATAGTTATAAATACTTATTTTATAATGTATTTTTTAAAAGCTTTGAGTTCTTATAAAAGAAAAGTTATAATAGGAGTTTATATCTTTAAGGACTTACGCAAAATATCTCTCAAACCCTCATTTCTCTGTGTTCTCCGTGCCTGGAGTGGTTCGTTTATTCTGTAACTCGTGCGTAAGTCCTATCTTTATATAATTAAGTAAATCTATGCAGCAAAAGGCTAATGATATTATCAAAACCCTAAGAAATAAGGGGTTGCGAGTGACACCTCAAAGATTCGGGGTTTATGCTAACCTATTAGCAAGGGAAGATCATCCTACGGTTGATCAGATTTTGCGAGACTTGAATCAGGAAGCACCCACTTCCTCTCAAGCTACGGTATATGCCGCACTTCAAGCACTGCGTGAGGTGGGTTTAGTGCGGGAGGTGCTATTAGAAGAAGGGATATGTCGTTATGATGCCAATATTGCACCCCATCATCATTTCCGATGCAACTGCTGTGGTGCAATTGAAGATATTACTTGGAATACTTTCCCTAGTATTGATATCAGTCAATTGCGAGAGGGGTTAAAAGTAGAACGATATGAGGTGACAGTGGAGGGAACTTGCGATCGCTGTCAGTAAGTATATTTACATAGATATTGCTGGATAAATGTAAAATCTAGATATATCAAAGGTGACGGATTGATAAACAAGAAAAAAGTGGCAGGGTTTTGAAGGACATACCTGAAAAAGCCTTGCTGTTTGGATTTTGGCGGTTCAGTTTGTACCTCCAAGATATGCAATCTGCTGTCAATTAATAACTAATCCAATCACTCCAACTCCCAGAATAAAGTTTACCTGTTTTAATCCCAGCTAATGCTAAAGAAAGTAAATTGACACAAGCAGTAACACCAGAACCACAATAAACCAAAATTTCCTTAGAGGTGTCTAAATTTTGCCAACGTTGAGACTGTGCAGACTGGGGAAGTACACAACCAGAAGCATCTGTTACTTCTTGCCAAGGATAGTTAACCGCGCCGGGAATATGTCCAGCAATTTTATCAATTGGTTCTTTTTCTCCACGATAACGTTCTGCTTCTCTAGAGTCTACTAAAACCACATCTGCATTATCTTTATGATTTTTGACATAATTAAAGTCTACAACCCTATCCTCTTGAATTTGGGGAATAAAAAGACCTTTTGCAGTAGTAGGAATTATATCCGTAATAGGATAACCTGCCTTTTGCCAACGGTCAAAACCACCATCTAAAACAGCTACTTGTTCATGTCCTAAATAACGTAATAACCACCATAAACGAGAGGCAAAAGCAAACCGAGAATCATCATAAGCTATTACTAGAGTTTGTTGGGAATTGATACCAATAGCTGATAACTTTTCTGCTAACTGTGTGATATTTGGTAAAGGATGTCTGCCTCCATGTTCTCCTACAGGACTAGATAAATCTTTATTTAAGTCTAAATAGTAAGCACCTGGGATATGATTATTTTCATATTGTCGTTTTCCTAATTTTGTATCAGCTAAAGAAAAGCGACAATCAACAATGACGACTTGAGGATGATGGAGATTGGCAAATAGCCATGATGGAGAAACAATAAATTGATTCATAGGTAATAGGTAATTTGTAAATTCTGTCAGGCTTTAACATCTATAAACCCGACTACTAACTTCTAAACCATAAACTCTCGAAAAATGTCAACCCTAAAGGATTTCACACCGCAATGGACACAAGATGGTTCTTTTACGTTTTTCTCAACGGAATTTAACGAAGCTTTTCACAGTCACTACGGTGCAAAACAGGAAAGTTTACTCAAGTTTGCTGTTCCCACTCGATTACGAATACTAGCCAAGACAGGATTTATCCGATTATTAGATGTTTGTTATGGTTTAGGGTACAATACCGCCGCCGCCTTACAGACAATTTGGGAAGTTAATCCTAGTTGTCATTTGGAAGTGATAGGTTTAGAAATAAATCCTATTGTACCCCAAGCGGCCATTAGCCATCAGTTATTTGCTAATTGGGATGACAAGTACATCAAGATTTTGTCTGCAATAGCTTTTGAACATCAAATCCAAAGCGATTATCTTCAAGCCAATTTAGTCATTGGTGATGCTAGAAACTTAATTCTTGCCATACAAAAATCAGGATTTCAAGCAGATGCTATTTTTCTTGATCCTTTTTCTCCGCCCCAATGTCCGCAACTATGGACAGTTGAATTTATCAGTAAAGTATCGGAGTGTTTACAACCAAATGGATTAATCGCTACTTATTCCTGTGCGGCGGCAGTACGAACTGCGCTGCTATTGGCTGGGTTGGTTGTAGGTTCTACTCCACCAGTGGGAAGACGGACTCCTGGAACTATAGCAGGATACCCCCAACATACTCAGACATTAACTATATCAGAATTTTCACCCTTATCTCAAGCTGAAACAGAACATTTACAAACTCGCGCGGCAATTCCTTATCGAGACCCTAATTTAAGTGACCAGAGGGACGAAATACTGAGACGGCGAGAACAGGAGGTAAAAATCTCGACCTTGGAATCAACTTCACAATGGCGGAAACGTTGGTTGACAGGCAATAAATTAACGCCCCTGGTAAACCTCTCCCCTAGGGGGCAGAGGCTTTGAAAACGCCCTAGGTAGGGGAGGGGGGTTAGGTTGTTAGATTTTTGTATTGGGAAAGAACAATATTAGGACTTACGCAAAATATCTTTGAAATCCTGTTATCTTGCTGTTGTTCGCGTCCTATCCTTGCGGACAGGTTCGCTAACGTGGTTTATTCTTGTGTAACTTTTGGGTAAGTCCTGAATATATTTCTCATCTGGGTTTACAGACTAGACAGCACCTCTTTGGCTGCGGCTAATGTTTGTTCAATGTCTTCATCCGTATGTGCTAAGGATGTGAAGCCGGCTTCAAATTGAGAAGGTGCTAGGTAAATACCACGGTCTAACATTCCACGATGGAAACGACCAAATTTAGCGGTATCGGATTTTTTGGCATCTTCATAGTTATGCACTGGACCTGGAGTAAAGAACAGTCCAAACATGGCACTGATATGACCACCACAAGCGGAATGGCCAGTATCATGGGCAATTTTTAGTAAACCATCGGCTAATTTGCGAGTAATTTTTTCTAAATAGTCATAAGTGCCGGGTTTGCTCAGTAGTTCCAGGGTTTTAATTCCGGCTGTCATCGCTAAGGGATTACCAGAAAGAGTCCCAGCTTGATAAACAGGACCTGCCGGGGCAACCATAGACATAATTTCACGACGGCCGCCATAAGCACCAACTGGTAAACCACCACCGATGACTTTGCCCATGGTGGTTAGGTCGGGGATGACACCAAATTTTGCTTGTGCGCCACCGTAGGCAATACGGAAGCCTGTCATGACTTCATCAAATACTAATAATGCGCCGTGTTCTTGGGTAAGTTCTCGTAGTCCTTCTAGGAAACCGACATCGGGGGTAATAAAACCAGCGTTACCAACTACTGGTTCGAGGATGATACCAGCAATTTCCCGGGGGTTTTCTTCAAATAGGGCTTTGACAGCATCTAAATCATTGAAAGGTGCGGTTAAGGTGCTGGCTGTGGCGGATTTGGGTACTCCTGGGGAGTCGGGCAATCCCAGGGTAGCGACACCTGAACCGGCTTTTACCAGGAACATATCGGCGTGTCCGTGATAGCAGCCTTCAAATTTGATGATTTTTTCTCTATTTGTAAAGGCTCGCATGAGGCGTAATACGGCCATACAAGCTTCTGTTCCAGAGTTGACAAATCTAACCATTTCTACGCTAGGAACAGCATCAATGACCATTTCGGCTAAAACGTTTTCGAGGGCGCAGGGAGCACCAAAGCTTGTTCCTTTTTCTAGGGCTGTGTGTAGTGCGGATATTACTTCTGGATGAGCATGACCACAAATAGCAGGTCCCCAAGTACCTACATAGTCAATGTATTTATTGCCGTCTACATCCCAAATATAAGCACCATTAACACGGTCAAATACTATGGGTTGTCCACCAACGGATTTAAAGGCGCGAACGGGAGAACTGACCCCTCCAGGCATGAGGTTTTGAGCAGCAGCAAAGATATCTTGTGATTTTGTGATTTTAATTGAGGTATTGACCAAGGGTATCTCCTATGGTGATGAAAATTGAGATTCTATCTTAGGATAGGGTGAAAAGCTACTTGTGAATTTCTATGGCATGAAATTATCTGAAAATGGTATGTTGAGTCAAAGAATCATTGCAAATTAACTGGTATGTCTTCTTCCCAACTGCTATCTCTCCAGTCTGCTGTCCCTGTGGATAAAATTCGTTACGATGATAAGGGCTTAGTGCCGGCAATTGTCCAAGATTATTTGGACGGAACTGTGTTAATGATGGGTTGGATGAACTCAGAGTCTTTACAAAGGACTTTGGA
Organism: Cuspidothrix sp.; assembly: GCA_046080125.1. GTDB lineage: Bacteria > Cyanobacteriota > Cyanobacteriia > Cyanobacteriales > Nostocaceae > Cuspidothrix. Next base: position 1,094 of record JBJTTJ010000138.1, on the reverse strand, counting down.
CTCTGGGGAAACTTGGTTTTGGAGTCGTTCCCGTCAGGAGTTTTGGCATAAGGGCGCGACTTCTGGACATATTCAGAGGGTGCAAAGTATTCGTTATGATTGTGATAGTGATGCTCTCCTGATTGGGGTGGAGCAGTTAGGAGATGTGGCTTGTCATACTGGAGAACGTAGTTGTTTTCACCAGGTTGAGGGGACGGTGACAGCACCACCAGGGGACAGTTTATCACAATTGTTTGCCGTAATTTGCGATCGCCGTGATTATCCTCATGAGGATTCTTATACCTGTAAATTATTGGCTGGTGGTGATAATAAAATTTTGAAAAAGATTGGTGAGGAAGGCGCTGAGGTGGTGATGGCGTTCAAGGATGATGATGGTGATGCGATCGCTGGTGAAGTGGCCGATTTATTTTATCATACTCTTGTGGCTTTGGCTTATCATCGAGTTGATTTAAAGGCTGTTTATCGCAAGTTGCAGGAACGACGAAAGTAATAGATACTAAGATAAACATTAAGTGTGTATTAGTAAGTTGGCGTTAACAACCATCTCTATGACAACAAAGCTATTCTTCTAAAATGGGAAATTATGGATACCCTCAAACTTGATCTTTCCACACAATTACCAGACCATACCCAATTACCCTGTGAAGATGGAGATTTCGTGAAAAATTTTCAAGAGCATCCCCAAAGCATTTTATTAACTGAATCTATTTGGTTGAAATTACAAGCAATTCATCCAGATAAACAATTTTGTATAGGACAAGATAGCGGCATCTATTGGCAAATCACAAACCCACCAGAGAAGGGAGCAGAAGCACCAGATTGGTTTTATGTTCCTGATGTACCACCAACTTTAAATGGTCAAATGCGCCGTTCTTACGTATTATGGCAGGAATTAGTAGCACCTTTAATTGTCCTTGAATTTGTAAGAACGGCGCATTTGACCATTTAAAATTGGTGGTACATCAGGAACATAAAACCAATCTGGTGCTTCTGCTCCCTTCTCTGGTGGGTTTGTGATTTGCCAATAGATGCCGCTATCTTGTCCATGATATATGTGTTTTATGAGGTAAGGAATACCTGTAAATCATGATTCG
>JBJTTJ010000137.1:0-9978 GCA_046080125.1 Cuspidothrix sp. | reverse complement strand
TGTAGTAGTTGTAGCAATTCCCCCATCTAAAAATAGACTGCTTTCTGTGGCCGTATATAAAGTTTTTTGATCGGGTGAAATTGTTAAACTTTCAAAGGCTAAATTATTGCGAACTCCTGATACTTGGGTATCCCCAGCATTAACAACACCATCATTATTTGTATCTTGAACAACTGGGAGAAATTTTTGGGGAACAGGTAAAGACCTAATTTCTACTCCTGTGGTTAAATTAAACTCTTTAATGAAAGGATTAGTAACACGACCTGCATTAGCGTTAACCTCACCTTCTGAAGAGATAAATACTGTACCATTTTTCGTTAGAGCAATACCTTCAGGATCAAGACTCAACAGTGGGAAAAAGTTACCGTTAATATCCTTAATGGGGGTAACGTTAGTAATTGTTACCGCACCAGTGGCGGGGTCAAGGGTAAAGGTGTAAAAACGGGCTGGGGCATTTTGTGAGCGATCGTCAGAAATAGCGTAATATTGATTATTAACTGCATCATAAGTTACGCCGGACAGTCCACCCAAGGCGACTTGTTTACCATCTACTGTTCCAGCTGCACCGGAAGGAATAAAACTGTTATTAAAAGTAGTTTGTCCCTTGAGTCCTGCGCTAACAACGGATTTTCCGGCAACTGTTTCACCAATTTGTACATCTGCATACACTAAACGATGATCAGAACTAGGAAAACCACCGGGTAAACTACCGTTAAAAGTACCAACTAAAGGAAATGTGGTGTCGGTGTTATTGGGCCAAAATACTCCAGAATTGCTAATTTGTAAGTCAGTGGAAGGTAACACATAATCAGAGCGCAAATTACCCGGTGTTGAATCAGCAAAGTCAGCAGTATCAAAGGCGGAATTACCCTTATGGTTGTTATTTGCACCACCTTGTAAACCCGCTTGTTGAATAGCACCAGGACTGGTAGGAATTACATTAGTATTAATATTGGGGTTTTGTAGGAGTTGTAAAATGGCTTTGTTATAACTATCGCCATCATAAGGATCAGCATTTTGATCACCCATAATCACAAAACTAGACCCAGCATCTAAACCACCTTTTTTACCCCCATCGTCATAAATATAATTACCTTGACCGGGGGTAATATAATCGCTCCAAAAGCGAATTTCATCATAATTTCGTTTACCGTTTCTGTCTTCTGTACCATCAAATACAGGTGGTGTAGGGTGACTCACCAGAACATGAACTGTTTCCCCATTTACTTTAATTGGTACATCCCAATGACTTTTAGAAGATAGGCGGAGAACGTTAATTTCTTCAGGTGAATAAAAACCGTTTAAGTTTTCATTTACTGGAGTTGCAGTGTTATCTACTGTTGGGTCGTTTGTTAATAAGTTTCCTGGCATATCCTTCCATAAAAACTTTTGGAAGGTGCGAATGTTGGCTGTATCAATAGGATATTTAGAAAGTAACAACATTCCATATTGACCAGGGAAATTTCCAAAGCCAAAGGCATCATCCCCGTAGCCGCTTGCGCCAGGGGTGGTAACTGTTGTACCATTATTATTTAAGTCAAAACCGGAAGCGATTCCCGTATTAGAAGGAGCGATATAAGAGTAGGAATAATTAACTGGTGTCGCACCGTTTTGACTGATTTGCAGATAATTTTCTCTAAAAAGATTTACTGCTGCCGGGGAATAGTCGAATTCGTTAATTAGTAATATATCTGGGTTGTTACGTTGAATAATTTCCGCAACTGTTTTTGCTTGAGCGTTGTTAGGCGTGGATAAATCAGTGACTAGTTGTCCGTCAGTGTTGCGATTTAGGGACGCATTGAACTGGGAAAAGCGCACTGTGTTAGTTGCCATAATGTAACTAGTAAATGGAGACTTAATTGATTACACTCTCATACAAATACCAGTTAAAAGTTAAGGTTTAGTTGTCTCAAGTTCAAGATTTATAAGTTTCTATTTAATTAAGATCCTCAGCGAGTGGGAACGTAGGGGCGTTAAAAGTTAAGGTTTAGCTATCTCAAGTTTAAGGTTGATAAGTTTCCATTTAATTAAGGTTTCGGTGCGAGTGGGAACGTAGGGGTCTGTTCGCCCCTAGAACAAAGGTGCGATCGCGAAGCGCTGCTGCAAGCAGTTCGCCACACCATTACTTAATATTAGGATGAAGAATACCCAGAATAATAATTTCACCTATTACTAGCCCAAAATAATAAATTAAGGAAAGACAAATAGTTGCAAATGTATTTCTGGTACTGGGACATCTACCAAAAGTTTTATATTGATAATAACGTGTGAAAACAAAACATTGACTAAAATAAAAAGCTAGTCCTAGTCCTAGTCCTGCTTTTAAAACATAGTTAGAAGGAGTTGGTGGTATAGAAGAAATTATTACGATGATAATACTAACATAAATCAAGTAATCTTTTTCTAACCTTGTTTGGGTAAAGGCAACAATTCCTAACCAGAATGCGTACGAAGAAAACATCAGATTAAATTGTTTTTTGAGTTCTGGAGGTGCATTATCAAATTTATGAGTTTTATTGGGAAAATAACATAATGTAGGCAACCAATTAAATAACGGTTTCACAGGTTCTATATAGCCCTGTTCTATCATTTAATCTAATATTTCAAATCTTTTTTCCATTTGTGGACTTACGTTTTCAATGGTCATGGTAGCTACTCCCTAATAAATTAATAATTGATCACTATGTTTATTGCGATCGCTTTGTTCATCATAAACATCGCGTTTTCATTCAATTAAAGTCCCCAGCGAGTGGGAACTTCAAGAGTTAGCAGATGAAAACATCTTTGATATTGTTTCCATTCAATTAAGGTCCCCAGCGAGTGGGAACTGCAATACTCAGACCCTATCTTAGCATTACTGAAAAGTTTCCATTCAATTAAGGTCCCCAGCGAGTGGGAACTGCGAAGGGCAGATTTCCTTCCGTATTATGACTGAAACGTTTCCATTCAATTAAGGTCCCCAGCGAGTGGGAACGCTTCGATTTTAACCCCTTACTGGGTAAGGTGTCCAGGGGCAGTTTCCAAAGGTCAGGAAAAAAAGTGTTAAAACGACCAACCGACAGAGGGAAAAAACACCTAAAACCCTTACCCAGTAAGCGACCGAAGTTCGCAACGAAAAAATCAATATTTCAGCCATTTTACCTGACCTTCGGCCAACGCCGTACTCTAGCATCATAAATCACTAAACAATAATTGAACCCGGAGGTTCAATTACAGCCCACATTCCGCACCCCACACTTCCACTTGGGAGAAAGTATGTTTAGTTGTAGGGTACTATCAACTACTTTGATGAAATGAACCAATTCTTTTGGCAATTGCTAACGAAATTGACAGAATTTAATGGAAGTTAGGTCATAATCTGTCTGTAGGTAATTATGATTGGAGAAATTATAAATTGAACATAAAACCTAGCTATTTATTGATTGTTTATTAAAAATTCGGGTGCTTATTTTAAATCAAGTCAAGTGATTAACTCAGTGGATTATTTATCAGTTCCTAATAAAGTTAGGAAATCTGCTGATGATGGGTGAATATTGCGGAAGTAATAAAGTAGGTATAATTTTATAGTAAGTTATGAAATGGCAATTATCGCAACAATTTGGTCTAAAACCGCGCTTTTTAGGACGAATATTTTGGAAACAGAGTATAAATCACCTTGGGAAAAGGGAATTTGTGCCTTGGTTGTCTATAAACAAATACCCACAGATAAATAAAGGTTTAAATATCTTACTAGTTAGCATTTTTATGAGTATTATTTGCGTTGCTTGTGGCAATAATCAAGATGTATTAGTTACGGAAATAGGTGTAAGTACCCCAAATCCTCAGAGAGGAAAAATGTCAAAAGCCGATGAATTTTATCTTCAGGGACAAACTCAACATTTGAAAGGAAATTCTCAAGGGGCGATCGCAGCCTATAGTAAATCAATTAGTCTTAACCCCGAATATGCGGCGGCATTTAAAAGTCGGGGATTGGTTTATTTTGATATTGGGAATAAGGAGGCGGCGATAGCAGATTATAATCAGGCACTAAGTCTGAATAGCAATGATGGGGAAACCTATAATAATCGCGGTAATACTTACGCCTCTATGGGCAATTATAGGGCGGCGATAGCGGATTATAATCAGGCTATTAATCTTGATCCTAAATATGCTGAAGTTTACAATAATCGTGGCAATGCCCGCGCTAACCAAGGGGATAAAAATGGGGCATTAGAAGACTATACCCAGGCAATTCGCTTAGATCAGGGATATGCTGTAGCCTATAATAATCGGGGTAATGCTTACTCATCTAGAGGGGAACAGCAAAAAGCGATCGCTGATTATAATGAAGCAATCCGCATTAATCCTAATTTTGCTGCCGCTTTTAATAATCGTGGTAATGCCTATGCTGCCAGTGGTGATAAACGTGGTGCATTAAAAGACTTGCAACGGGCAGCGAGTCTTTTTGACAAGGAAGGGAATAAGGAACTGTATCAACAAGCGATGAAAAATATTCAGGAGTTGGGTAATTAATCAAACTTTTGCCCCCACTTCTGACCTGTCTCAAGGAAAATAATTCACCCTCTGTATTTAGGCCTCTTAGGTATCCTATAGCGGTATGCAGGTTTGGGGTACATTATAAGCATCCTCCTCGCTTCCGGTGGTGGGGTTTGGGGTTTTTGTATTTCACTCAACCGAACCCCTATATCCTCAACCCAACCTAGACTATTTTTGCCTGTTTGCCAAAAGTAATATAAAATGCCCTGTGTTACCAGTAAGTTTCACTCTCCTTTGAAAACTTCTGATCTAAGTGACATCAGTATATTGGCACAATGTGAGATAAATACCATGAATACCATGAACTTAAGATATTGGAGTAAAGCAGTTGTTGCAACTATCTTCATTGTGGCATTATCGCCAATATCTTCTGCATTAGCACATATCAGCCTATCTTATCAAGTTGAATCAAAACTGATTAATTCCCCACAAAGGCAACTTTTAGCTGATAAAGTTGACGATGAATCGGTGGAAATTCCAGTTACTGCTCCTTTTTCACCAGAGAAAAAATCAGCATTCACTCTATATATATGGCAACCTGGTGGTACAATTAAAGAAGTAATTGCTCGTATTTCTATTAAGAGTAAATATGGGAATAGATATCGTCAAGAAAGATTTTTAGGTGACTATAAATATAAGATCAAACAACAAGCTAAGTTTACTCAAGGTTTTAAATTAGGCGATCGCATAGTGGTTCGTTTATATAATACTAACAATCGGTTTATCGGTTATAGTGAATTTGCTTGTCTACCAGAAAATACTGCGGTTAATTTGATTTTATCGGCCAATCCTAGTGAATATCAGGTAGTTCGCACCTTTTATGGCGTTGATCTCAATGATGATAGCATCGTTGATAATAATACCACTATCTACGACTACTTTACGGAAATTAATAACCAAAAAGTAACGTTTCTTAATAGTTCGGAAAATATAAATATTACTCAATATCAAGCCGCAGGATTTGCCAAAGTCGCCACAACTGGAGCTTACCCTACGTCCTTTAGTGAAGGCGATTTTGCGTTAGTTGGTAAATCTATCAACCCCTTTGATTCTAATCTAGCTAAAGCTTTCACATCTAATCCTGGTAGTTTAGTAAAACTCACCGAAATTACTGGTAACTCCAATTTTCAACTCGGCCAGTTATTAAGTAAATACCGACAAATAGGTGTAGGGAAGGGGATTCAAGTTTCATTTTCTGATATTTCCAAAAACTACTGGGCAAAAGAATATATTGCTGAATTAGCAGCAATGGAAGTCATGGAAGGATTTCCTGATGGTACTTTCCGTCCCAACGCACCGGTCACTCGTGCAGAATTAGCGGCATTACTGCAAAAAGTTTTTATCAAAACTAAAGTCCGGGATGCAATTAAGTTTAGGGATGTCCCTAGGCGATATTGGGCTTATGATGCTATTCGGGAAACTTATGAAATGGGATTTTTTACTACTTTGGGCAGTAAGGAATTTAATCCTACTCAAAAGCTAACTCGTCTTGATATTTTAATTACTTTAGCCAAAGGATTGAATTATAAAGTTACTGGTTCTACCGCAAATATTCTTTCAGTTTATAGCGATGCTTCCAGCATTAGAAGCCAACATCGTGATTTTATTGCGGCTTTGACAGAAAATAAAGTCATTATTAACCATCCCAATCAAAAATTACTCAATCCGAAAAAAGTAGCCACCAGAGCAGAGATTAGTGCTTTACTTTATCGAGCCATGGTAAGTGCCGGGGAAGTGGCAGAATTACCCCAATAGTTGGATTATGGCCTCAGTAAGTAGATGTGAGATCACTAAAATGTCTGAAGAAAAGTAAAGTCTCTCAAAACTTCTTTACTCAATACCACAAAAGCTGAGGAAACTGGGTGCTGTGAAAGTCGCAGTCCCAGACTTAGCCTTCCACTCAAGCACTACATTTCATCGTATTCTGGTGTTTCTACCCTTCTGGCTTCCAGACGTGAAGAAGGTAAAAACTCAGCCCGACGCACCGGGGCTAAAGGTGGTGTTGGTCCGTTATAGGGATGAATCACTTGGACGGTACGAGTATGACGTTGTTTTGGAGCGAATAAAGATAACACACCGGCGACAACAACACCCCCACCAATGGTTAATGTAGCACCACCCACAGCCCAGAACATGGGAGAGGACCACCAATTATTTTGTTCAGGTTGTTGTAATGATGTGGCCATTTTTTGTTGATTAGCTTGTTGGGCTAGTTGCCACTCTCGTTGAGTAAAGCTTTGAACTTGCACCTGAAGTTGTTGGTTTTGTAACCTTAGCTGTTCATTATCAGCTTTAAACTTCTCCATTTGCATATTCAGCTTTTCCATTTCCAGACGCTGATCGGAATTAGGGGCGGTTGGTGGCTGATTAGAATATGCTGGTTGTCCGTAACTCCCAGGATACTGTACAGGAGGCTGCATTACCTGGGGTGCTAACACTGTTCCCGGCATTTGGGGACTAACAGCAAAGTTAGACGATATAGGGGTATTTGTTCCTTTGAGCAAGACTAAAGCCGCTAATCCTGCCACAGCGACCCCGCCAATAAATGCCATACTTTCGCTCATTGCTGTTAGCCCTCACATACTACCAAACAGTAATTCAATTGTGACTGATGCACTCTCACACCCATAGTTTTTTCCTACTTCAATATTTTATTCAGATTCAAGATCAGCCATTGTATCAGTTATGTTTTTTGTTTACCCTGATAGACCTGTTGTGAAAATTATATGAGTGTTTTCTACAACTCTTTGAGAAATGTTCTATAGAACGTCTCTACATTCATTTCCACCAAATGTCTAATATATGCTGTTACTATTTAAGACTATCAGCGTCCGATTGTCCACCAAAAAATAACAAAAAAACACACTGTTTTTCCCCGTTTCTACTTTGCTCAAGTGGGGTTTTTTAGGGCTGTCTTCAGAGTTTGGCAAAACTGAGCGATCGCTTCCAAGCCTTGTTCTGGTGTTCCTTGTGCCAACCGCTTGACTATCGCACTACCCACTATAGCCCCATCCGCGCCCCATGCTTGCACCTGTCGTGCCTGGTCTGGATCGGAAATCCCAAATCCTACACCAATGGGTTTATCTGTAACTTGGCGAATTTGCCCGAGTAAATCACCGACTCGCGTTTGCATTTCCGTTCGCATTCCTGTCACACCAGTAACACTCACCAAGTAGATAAATCCTTGGGAGGCACGGGCGATCGCTTCTATTCTCTCAGGAGAACTGGTAGGAGCTACCAATAGGGTTAAATCTATCCCCACCTCACTGGCTGGTTTTAGCAGTCCTGCTGCTTCTTCTAAGGGCAAATCAGGAACAACTAAACCGGATACTCCAGCTTCTTTAATTTGCTCCAAAAATTTATCAATACCGCGATGTAAAATTGGATTGTAGTAGGTAAATAGAATAATGGGCGATCGCAAACTCGGACTAATCCCTTTGAGCATCTCTAACACCTGCTCTAAAGTTGTTCCTCGTTCCAAAGCACGAGTAGCAGCAGCCTGAATCACCGGACCATCTGCCAAAGGGTCCGAATAGGGCACTCCCAACTCGATTATATCCGCGCCACCATGATCCAGAACCTGCAAAGCTTTAGCTGTGGTTGCTAAATCAGGATCACCAGCGGTAATAAAAGGAATCAAGGCACATTCTTGATTCTTTCTTAAAGTTTCAAAGCAACGAGAAATAGCAGTCATTTCACCTAGTCAGTAGTCAGTGGTCAGTGGTCAGCAGTTATTAATTAACAAATAACTGACCACTGAACAATGATAACTCTAAACCTGAGATTCTTTTGCTTCAATCTCTGCTTGCAGTTTAGCTACTTCTTCATCAGAGAGTTGATCAAGTTGCTTTTGTAGAAAAGCCGTTTCATAGGCCTCCCGTTGTTGATGGTAGGTCATTTTATTCCCTATAGCTCGGAAAATATAGGTACATAACCAGCCAATTAAGCCGGACATCAAGAACACCTGACTCCAGATCCCAGCATTTTGACTATCTAGACCCACTACTTGCAAACCCATATAAGCCAAACCACCGGCTATGAAAACGCCGAAACCAATACCAATCGCATCAATACGTCGCATGAGAATTATGACCTACCAATCTTAATTTAAGCGATTTTGCGGGGGCGGGGATTCAAATTCACAAATGGTGAAAGAACAAGCAACCCTGGAAAGAAAAAGAACACTAAAAAGTACATAAACACCCGTTCCACAGAACCGGCACTATACCATCTCCAGCCCAAATAGAAAAATACAGCAATGGGTATTACTAGCAAATAAGCCCCAGCTAAACTCAGATACAGCAGTGCTACAACCATATTCCTTACCGCAAATTCAGAATAACTATAATTCGGTGCGTCCATTTTCCATCATAAGGTAATAAGCTGTCTCTGTTCCCACTTGTACCATAATCATTAGCCATAGTATGCCTGTTCTACAAGAGTTAAGAATTTTAGGATTATACAACTTTGTTGCGTAACAGCTTAGTTAGGACTTGCTGAATAAACATCAAAAAAATTTCCCCCAGGTACTTGCCAAAAAAATAAAATGGTTATAGGATATTATACTGTTGTCGCTAAACCAAGGTAAGTTGACTGACTGTTTTGTTTACTAGCTAAATGTCCACCAAAAGCATCGCTAAACAAAATTTTCAAATCTACTTGCAAAATAAAAAATTTAGTGGTATAGTAGGCAAGCAGCTAAACACTGCACGAAAATTAAATAACCTGTAAGGGAGTGTGGCGGAATGGTAGACGCTACGGACTTAAAGGATTGAGCCTTGATAGAGAAATCTTTCAAGTGGAAGCTCTCAAACTCAGGGAAACCTAAACCTAAACCATAGATATGGCAATCCTGAGCCAAGCCCGAAAAATCTGGAAATTGCAAATCGGAAATCCGAAATTCAAATTCACAAAGATCATTTATTGGGAAGGTGCAGAGACTCGACGGGAGCTACCCTAACGTGAAGGCGAGGGTAAAGGGAGAGTCCAATTCTCAAAACCATAAATTGTTTTAGCAATTAGGTAGTAGTGAAAACTGCAAGAGAATGAAAATCCGTTGACCTTAAACGGTCGTGGGGGTTCAAGTCCCCCCACTCCCATTTATAAACTACCCGTAAATATACTGAACTAGCTAAACACCATTTTGACAGTCTCCAGTCACATTGCAGTGTATAAGACTTGTTCAAGTTGTGGAGAGAAAAAATCATCACTGTCATTGTTTCAAAAAGTGTTCAAGCGTAATTATTATAGATATACAAACGCTGCACTTCTAGAGCAAGTCCTGAGTTGACAATTTCAGCGACAAAACTATACTTATATTGACAAAAATTAATATATTTTTAGGAAAAAATCAACTACTTGATATATAATACGGTCATATCAAGTATTGAATTGAGACTATTGCCGACGCGAAAACCAAGCAATGATGGTGGTAGTCTTTTT
>JBJTTJ010000136.1:0-5838 GCA_046080125.1 Cuspidothrix sp. | reverse complement strand
AGAAATAGGATTTGTGCGCCACGGGATATGAGTGCTGGTGCTGCTACTGCATTAAGGGCAGCAGCAGATAAAGTTTTAGCATCTATTTATTGATTTTTTCTCACACCAAGAGCAATAAAAATGAGTGACGTAAAAAAGGTTAGCGAAAATTTGAGTATTGCTGGACAAATTTCATCCGACGAATTAAAACAATTAGCAATTGACGGTTTTCAATCAGTTTTGAATTTACGTGATCCTGATGAAAATGGTTTCTTCCATGATGAAAAACAAGAAGCACAAATTGTAGGATTAGAATATACAAATATTCCCTTAAATCCTAAAGAACCAAATCAAGAATTAACAAAAGAGGCAATTCAAGCTGTTGATAATTTGCCCAAACCGATTTTAATTCACTGTGCTGGTGGTGCAAGAGCGGGAGGAATAGCCTTAATAGCAGAAGCAATTCAAAGAGATATAACTTATGAAGAAATCTCTCAAAAAGCTCAGGAATTGGGCATTAATTTAGAACAACCACACCTGAAACAATTTATCTTAGAAAAATTTGCAGTGGAGCAAATTTAGATTTTATAGATTGTTGTGTTTGTAAATTGATAATGAAGGGGTGATTTGCTATGAGTTTAGAACTAAAACTATCAGGTAAAACAGCAATTGTTACGGGTGGTAGCGCCGGAATTGGTTTAGCTACAGCCAAAGGTTTATATAGTGAAGGTGTGAATGTTGTTATTGCTGCTCGTAACCAAGAAAGACTAAATCAAGCAGTAATTGATATTCAATCCTTAGATAATACAAATGCTAAAGTTATTGGTGTTAGTGCTGATTTAACTAAAGCAGAAGATATTGATAAAGTTGTTTCTACAACCTTAGAACAATTTGGCAAGATTGATATTTTAATTAACAATGCTGGTTCAGCAAAAGCAGGATCTTTTCTGGATATTACAGACCAGACATTTTTAGATGCTTGGAATTTAAAACTTTTGGGTTACATTCGATTAGTAAAATCAGTTGTACCTCATCTAAAAAAACAGGGGGATGGACGCATTGTTAACATTATTGGTGGTGCTGGACGGACACCTCGCCCTAATTTTCTACCAGGAGGAACTACAAATGCTGCATTGTTGAATTTTACACGAGGCATTTCTAAAGAATTAGCCCTAGATAATATTAGAATTAATGCCATTTCCCCAGGATTAACAGACACAGAAAGAGCGAAAACTTTAGCAGTACAAAATGCCCAGAGTTTGGGTATTACTGTGGATGAATATCAAGCCCAAGCGGTGAAATCAATACCTTTAGGAAAAATCGTCAAACCTGAAGAAATTGCATCTCTAGCTTTATTTTTAGTTTCTGATTTAGCTGCTTCTATTACTGGTGTAGAAATTCAAGTTGATGGTGGCAGTACACCAGGAGTTTAAGCTACTGCGTAGGTTGGGTTTCCCCGCGTCAACCCAACCTACGATTTTTCAATTTTTCAATCAATTAATGTTACAAAAAAGAGGAATTTCCATGACTCAAAAACAACTATTTTCTCAAGATACGGATGTTAATCAAACCTTACTAACTGACGTGCTAGTAATTGGTGGTGGACCTGCTGGTACTTGGGCGGCTTGGAGTGCGGCTAATGCTGGCGCAAAAGTGGTTTTAGTAGATAAAGGCTATTGTGGTACAAGTGGCTGTGCCGCTGCATCAGGTAACGGTGTGTGGTATGTCCCACCAGAACCCGACAGTAGAGAAGCAGCAATGGCTTCTAGGGAGGCTTTAGGAGGATTTTTATCTAGCCGTGATTGGATGCAACGGGTATTAGATCAGACCTATGCGAACGTCAATCAACTAGCTGAATGGGGTTATCCCTTTCCTACAGATGAAGAAGGAAAACCTTATCGTCGTAGTCTGCAAGGGCCAGAATATATGCGCTTAATGCGCCAACAAATCAAACGGGCAGGGGTGAAAATTTTAGACCACAGTCCAGCTTTACAGTTGTTGGTAGATGCAGAAGGTGCTGTAGCCGGGGCGACAGGTGTTAACCGTCAGACGGAAGAAAAGTGGGTTGTGCGTGCTGGATCAGTAATCATTGCTACCGGAAGCTGTGCTTTCTTAAGTAAAGCCTTGGGTTGCAATGTGCTAACAGGGGACGGATACCTGATGGCTGCTGAAGCGGGTGCAGATATGTCAGGAATGGAGTTTTCTAACGCCTATGGTATCGCACCTGCTTTTTCTTCTGTCACCAAAACCCTATTTTATAACTGGGCAACTTTTACCTATGCAGATGGTACACCTATCCCCGGCGCAGGTTCACAAAAAGGGCGTTCTGTCATCGCTGAAACTTTGTTAACTCAGCCTGTTTACGCCATTATAGACAAAGCATCAGAAGAAATGCGGGTGACAATGCGTTTATCTCAACCCAATTTCTTCCTACCTTTTGATCGTGCAGGTATTGATCCCTTTACTCAACGTTTCCCTGTCACCTTGCGTTTAGAGGGAACTGTGCGGGGTACAGGTGGTATTAGAATTACTGATTATACTTGTGCTAGTTCTGTACGTGGACTTTACGCAGCAGGTGACGCGGCAACCAGAGAATTAATTTGTGGTGGTTTTACTGGAGGTGGTAGTCATAATGCAGCTTGGGCGTTATCTTCAGGGTATTGGGCAGGACAGTCTGCGGCTACATACTCCCATAATTTAGGTGTGCAAGGAAACCAAAGACCAGTTCAATCTGTAGGTGGTGTAGGATTTATTTCTGGTAGTGAGAAGCAAATTCACAGTGAAGACATCATCAAAGCTACTCAAGCAGAAGTATTTCCCTACAATCGCAACTATTTCCGCAATGAACAAACTTTAACGGAGTCATTACAAAGATTAGATTATCTCTGGGATGAAATTCGTAATAGTCAAGTTCGTGATAACAGCAACCTTATTCGCACCAGGGAAGCTGCGGGAATGGTGGCAACTGCCAGATGGATGTATAGTAGTGCCTTAGAACGCAAAGAAACACGAGGTATGCATAAACATTTAGACTATCCACAACAAGATACTAACCAACAACATCATTTAATTAGTGGTGGTTTGGATCAAGTGTGGGTAAAAGCTGCACCTATCCAGGATACAAGAGTAAAAGAACTTGTCACTGTGTAAATCGTAGGTTGGGTTGACTGAAGGAAACCCAACATTATTAAAACTGTTGACGCAAGGAAACCGAACATTATTAAAACTTTGGTATTGCTGATTCAGAATATGATTTTACCTCACGCATAGGCGCGGAGAGTAAGACTTTGAAATCATTATAGCCTTTCTCATGCTAGTGAGGTACAAAGTTTTTTAGTTTTAGGGAACTCTTAACAGGGAACTCTTAACTGGGAACAGTGAATAAATTGGTGTGTACCTCATTAGACTGGGAAACGCTATAGTTGAGTTCAAAACTTTTGTTGGGTTGCGCTGTCGCTTAACCCAACCTACATTCTACATTCATATTAATTTTGGGAGTTATAGAAATGATTGAATTAGTTAGTGAATCTCGTTGTATTCAATGTAATTTGTGCGTCAAAGTTTGCCCAACAAATGTTTTTGATAAAGTACCAGATGCAGCACCAAAAATTGCTAGACAAAGCGACTGTCAAACTTGTTTTATGTGTGAATTGTACTGTCCAGTAGATGCACTGTATGTTTCACCAGACGTAGAACCATTAACAGGAATCAACGAACAATCATTAGCAGAAGCTCAACTTTTAGGAAGTTATCGTAAAAATATCGGTTGGGTAAAATCTGTTACAAATACAGCTAAACAAGATTCAACATACCAATTGTTGAAAAAAATGAATTAGCACAAAATAGAACATTGTTATCTTTAGGTGTTGTCATTAATTCCTATGCTTAATTTTTCTTTTCCTAGACTATCTTTGGTTACTGCATCTTGTTTTTTAATTTCTACTACAGCTTGTAGTTCTATTCCAACTACCTCCCGAACAGCAACTAATACTCCTACTCCAGCAGCAACTAAAACCACAACTTCCACTTTACGTCTAGGTTTTATTAGCACTTCTAAAAACAAAGTTCCTACAGGCCCTGCTGGTTGGGCAATTCACCAAAATAAATTTCTCCCTGAACTGCAAAAAGTAGGAATTACAGATGTAACAACAACTGCATTTCCCAACGGACCAAACTTAAATGAAGCCTTAGTTTCTGGACAAATAGATGTGGGTATTTATGGCGATACACCTGCCTTAATTGCGAAATCCAATGGTACTCCTACTCGTTTAATTAGTCAAGAACAAGTGGGAACAAATGCTTGGCTAGTAAGTAAAAAAGATGGGCCAAATTCCATAACAGAATTAAAGGGAAAAAAGGTAGCAACATCTAAAGGTTCTTATATGCACCGTTATTTAATTGGGCTGTTACAACAGTCTGGAGTAGATAAGCAAGTTACTGTAGTTCATCTATTACCTAATGAAGCCCAATCAGCATTAGAAAGAGGTGATGTAGCGGCGATCGCAGCACCAACTGGTACGGGACCATTATTAAAAGCAAAAGGTTATACAGTGATTGATGAAGCAGTAAAACATCCTGATTTACCAGGAACAAGTGTTACTGTAATCACGGAATCTTTTCTTGCTAAATATCCCGATTTACCACAAACATGGAATCAACTTAAAGAAGCATCGGTAAAGGATATTAAAGCTAATCCAGAAGCCTATTATAAATTTCACGCTGATGTTTCTGGCTATCCTCTCGATATTGTTAAGGCTTCTTTTCCTTTAACACAGTTTCCAGAAGAACCAATTCCAGCAAAGGGGGTGGAATTATTAGAAGGAACAAAGAAATTTTTAGTCGCCCAAAAATTGGCCAAGTCCGATTTTAAGTTGAATGATTGGATTGTATCAACATCAAAAAAATAAATTGGAGTTATCATGAAACTCATTTTACCAGTAGAAATTGCCCATGAAATTGAGCCGCATTTACCTAAAAATCATACTGTATTGCCTGTGGATAGTGAGGGTAATATCGCCGGTGATGCTACAGATGCGGAAGTTTATTTTAGTTGGTTTTATCTCAAACCTACTACTTTACATCGAGTATTAGATGCTTCGCCTTCATTACGCTGGCATCATGCCCCAAATGCAGGTGTAAATCATATTTTGACACCAAAATATTTAGAAAGAGATTTAATTTTAACTAATGGTGCCAGGACTCATGCTATCCCGATTTCGGAATTTGTGATTACTTACATTTTGGCTTATGCAAAACAGCTACAAAAACTGTATCAACAACATTCTGAACATAATTGGCAAAGGGGTTTACCAATTCAAGAATTATTCGAGAGAACTTTATTAATTATCGGCGCTGGTGGCATTGGTCAAGAAATTGCGGTTCGTGCTAAAGCATTCGGAATGCGAATTTTTGGTAGTTCTCGTAGTGGAAAACCATTAACAAATTTTGATCAAGTAGTGGGTGCTAATGAGTGGAAAAAATTACTTCCAGAGTCAGAATTTGTGGTGATTGCTACTCCTTTAACTCCAGAAACAAAGGGTTTAATTGATTTAGAAACTTTACGTTTATTCCGCCCAGATTCCTATTTAATTAATATTGCAAGGGGGGCAATTGTTGATGAATTAGCACTTAGTAAAGCTTTACAAGAAAATTGGATTGCTGGCGCAGCTTTAGATACAGTATTTACAGAACCCCTACCACCGGAAAGTCCTTTATGGGCATTACCAAATGTGTTTATTACCCCCCATTGTTCTGGAAATTCTCCTAGAGTTAAAGAGAGAACCATTGCCCTATTTCTTGACAATTTTGATCGTTATTGTCACGGTAAATCTTTACGCAATGTGGTAGATAAAACTGCTG
>JBJTTJ010000135.1:0-5475 GCA_046080125.1 Cuspidothrix sp. | reverse complement strand
GCGTAATTTTTCATCACTGAAATAAATCAAAGCAATAGCTTCTAAAGAAGAACCTATTAACTTTTCTATCCGTGCTTGTTCCAATACCTTATTAACATCACTGCGAATCCGTCGCAATGTTTTCCAAAATTCCGCTAATTCGGGATTATCCCATTCATCATTTACTTGCACCCAACCAGCTTGAAAAACTGATTTATGAGTCGTTTTATAGGGGATAAATTGCCAGATATCCTCCGCAGTATGACATAAAACAGGAGCGATCGCTTTAGCTAAATTTTCTAAAGCAATTTGCAGAACTGTTTGACAACTACGACGACGGAAACTATCAGCAGCACTGATATATAATCTATCTTTCCCAATGTCTAAATAGAAATTTGACAAATCTACAACACAGAAATTCTGTACAGTTTGAAAAAAGCGGAAAAACTGGAAACTATCAAAAGCTTCTGTTACCTCATTAAACACCTCACGAATGCGGTGTAACATATACTTATCCAAATCTGGTAAATCATCAAACGCTACAGCATCCTTTTCCGGGTCAAAATCATGTAAATTACCCAACAAAAATCGTGCAGTATTACGAATTTTATTTCTCACATCAGCTAATTGCTTGATGATATTACCACCCAAACGAACATCACCGGAATAATCTACGGAAGAAACCCACAACCGCAAAACATCAGCACCATAAGCGGGTTCTTTTTTCTGGTCTTTTCCACCCAGAATCATTAATTGAGGGTCTACCACATTTCCCACAGACTTACTCATCTTTCGGCCTTGTTCATCTAATACAAAACCATGAGTTAACACAGTTTTATAGGGTGCAATGCCATTAACTGCAACACTGGTTAATAAAGAAGATTGAAACCAACCCCGATGTTGATCAGAACCTTCTAAATACATATCCACAGGATAACCTAATTCTGGTCTTTGTTTAGCCACAGCTGCCCAAGAAGAACCAGAATCAAACCACACATCCATTGTATCTGTACCTCGACGGTAAGTTTTACCATTATTGCGGTATTGTTCCGGTAATAACTCCTCCACAGACAATTCCCACCAAGCATCAGAACCCTTTTCGGCAAAAATAGCTTGAATGTGATTGAGAGTATCCGCATTTAGTAGAAGTTCGCCTGTTTCCTCATCATAGAATACAGGAATGGGAACACCCCAAGAACGCTGACGAGAAATACACCAATCCGATCTTTCTGCTACCATTGGAGTAATGCGGTTTTCACCTTGTGCTGGAATCCATCGTACAGATGAAATAGCCTTTAAAGCATCTTCTCTAAAACCAGACACAGAAGCAAACCATTGTTCAGTAGCGCGGAAAATCGTGGGTTTATTGGTTCTCCAATCATAAGGATATTTATGCTCATAGGGAGATTCTTTCAACAGAGAACCTACAGCATTTAAAGCATCAATAATCGCTTGATTACCTTCACCCAAAACATTTAAACCAGAAAAATTACCAGTTTCATCCGTAAAATTACCACTATCATCCACAGGGGCAAGAATTGGTAAACCGTAACGTTGCCCAACAATGTAATCTTCATGACCATGACCAGGGGCAGTATGCACTAATCCAGTACCAGAATCAGTTGTGATATAATCACCACCAATCACTACCGGACTTTCACGGTCAAAAAGTGGATGACGGTAAGTGCTGTGTTCCAAATCATGACCAGAAAAAGTAACTTTCACAGTCAAATCAACATCTAAAGTTGCAGTTAGTTTTTCTACCAAATCCGCCGCAACTATCAGATACTTACACGCTCTCTGTGCCTCTGCGTCTCTGCGTGAAACCTCCACCACTGCATAATTTAACGCGCCATTGACAGCCACCGCTAAATTACCGGGTATCGTCCATGGTGTAGTTGTCCACACAGCCACGCCTAAATCGGGCATGAAAGGTTCTAAAACTGATTTTAGTTTATCTGCAACCTTTACCACTGAAAAAGCGGCGTAAATACTGCGGGAAACGTGACCTTCAGGATATTCTAATTCCGCTTCAGCTAAAGCGGTTTTAGAGCTAGGACTCCAATGTACAGGCTTTAACCCGCGATAGATATAACCTTTTAAGTACATTTCACCAAATACGCCAATTTGTGCAGCTTCGTATTCAGGCCTTAATGTTAAATAAGGATTATCCCAATCACCCCAGATCCCATAGCGTTTAAAACTATTGCGCTGTTCCTCAACAACATCGAGAGCAAACTGTTTAGCTTTTTGACGCAGTTGCAAAGGTGTGAGGTTTTGGCGCTCTGCTTGTTTCATAGTTTGCAGAACTTTCAACTCAATGGGCAACCCGTGACAATCCCAACCAGGAACGTAGCGAATCTTACGACCTTTTAGCAATTGGTAGCGGTTAATAATATCTTTGAGAATCTTATTTAAGGCATGACCAATATGTAATTGACCGTTAGCATAGGGTGGACCATCGTGCAGTATAAATAGTTCGCCTGGGTTTTCTTGGGAGAGGCGAGAATAAATGTTGTTTTCTGCCCAGAATTTTTGGATTTCGGGTTCGCGCTTGATTGCGTTTGCCCGCATATCGAAGTTAGTCTTGGGGAGGTTAACGGTATCTTTGTATTTTCCAGTTTCGGTCACAGGTTCATGCCTAAATGTAGGTGTGCAGGTTATCCGATCAATTATAAGTCGTCGGTTGGGTTGAGAAAACCCAACAGCAGTTATGGGTATTTTGGGGTTAATTTTTTGTTTTCGCAGGTTTACAACATATACAATATATAAAGTTACCAACAATAGACTTATGACACTAACCCTCAGCTTACCACCAGAATTGGAACAATATTTAATACAGGAAGCAAAACAACAATTTTCTCAGGTAGTAGAGTTATCATTCCTGAAATTGCTGATTATGAAGTGCGACGAGAATTATTAAGAGCAAATAAATTTGGCTCTCCTAGACTAGATATGACCATTTAACACTTAATACTTGGTTAAATTCATTATGTATCAGGAGATTCAATAAAATCAAAATCAATTTTTATTAAACCTATTGTTTTGGATTGATGGAATTCTTATATGTTAATAATTTTAACCGTTATTTTTTATTAAATTACCATAACCAATCTAGGAGAGCCATTGGTATTTCTCCTACTAATTTATCATATTTAGTCTGGAAGAGCCATTTTATTCCCTAAATACACCACAATTCCTCGTTCCCAGTCTCCAGACTGGGAACTAGTAAACAGCTACACATTTAACGGCTGTTTTTTCGTGGTTGGCGTGTAATGAGTGTTAGCAGTTTCCACTGGCGTAGGTTGTATAGTTTCCTTGCCAGTAATCAATCTCGCGCCACGATTGCGGGTAAAATAACTCCATACCCACTGAATCATAACTACTAACTTATTATCAAATTCAATGAGGAAGTAGATATGAATAAATAACCACACAAACCACGCAAAGAAACCTCTAAGTTTAATAAACCCTAAATCAACAACGGCGGCGTGTTGTCCAATCATTGCTAAACTGCCTCTATCTACATATTTGAATTGAGGTAAGGTTTCACCTTTGAGGCGTTTTTGAATCAGTTTGGCCACA
This sequence comes from Cuspidothrix sp., assembly GCA_046080125.1. Lineage (GTDB taxonomy): Bacteria > Cyanobacteriota > Cyanobacteriia > Cyanobacteriales > Nostocaceae > Cuspidothrix. Next base: position 1,911 of record JBJTTJ010000135.1, on the reverse strand, counting down.
TATTCCCCTTCTTGCATAGCCACCGGTGCAACACCTGGTAAGGGTTTATCATTTTGATGGGAGAAATGCGCTAAATCACCAACTACGAAAATGTTGGCATATCCTTTAATGCTTAGGTCTGGTTCAACGATCACTCGACCGGCGCGATCGCTCTCTACTCCTGTTCTATCTGTCAAAACTTGTCCCATGGGGGATGCTTTCACACCTGCTGCCCACAATACTGTTTTTGCAGGAATTTCTTTAACTTCGTCGCCTTGCTTAACGGTAACAATATCATTTTCAATGTGTGTTACTAGGGTCTTAGTTTGCACATCTACACCCAAATCCTTTAAAGATGCTTCTGCGGTGTGGGATAATTCCGGTGCAAAGGGAGGAAGAACCCGATCTAAACCTTCTAACAATAAAACTCTGGTTTCTGCGGTGTCAATGTTGCGGAAATCTTCTTTGAGGGTTTTAGTTGCCAATTCAGCGATCGCTCCCGCCAATTCTACCCCAGTTGGACCACCACCCACAATTACAAAAGTTAACAAAGCTTGGCGTTTAACTGGATCTGTTTCCTTTTCAGCCGCTTCAAAAGCCAGAAAAATCCGTCGCCGCATTTCAATAGCATCTTCCACCGTCTTCAAACCCGGTGCAAATTCTTCCCAGTTATCCTTGCCAAAATAGGAATGTTTCGCCCCTGTAGCCACAATTAAAGTGTCATAAGGAACGGTTTCTTCCCCCACAATCACATTTTGCGTTTCGGTATCAATATCATTTACCTCACCCAATAGCACCTTTGTATTCTTGCTCTTGCTGAGGACAGCACGCAAGGGTGAGGAAATGTCCGCCGGGGATAAGGCACCTGTGGCTACTTGATATAGCAGAGGTTGAAACAAATGAAAATTACGTTTATCAATCAGAGTAATTTGCACATTTGCCTTGGCTAAAGATTTAGCCGCATATAGTCCCCCAAAACCCCCGCCAATAATCACGACTTGATGGACTGGTTTGTTGTCAGCTTGGTCAACCATAGAAAATATTTCCTTACATTACAGATCATGTAACTATTCTTAACAATTTTGTATCAAAATTGTCACAATTATTTCTGTTTATTGTGAACTTCTTAAAAAAAGATTAAAGTAGCCAATCATAGCAGAAGGTAAGAGGCAAGAGTGGAAATATTTTTCTGAGGATATAGCCCCACCGCGTGCTTGCGTAGAAGTGCCCCGTTTACCTAAAGGTATACTGGTATAAATTAATTATATTACAGACAATTAGTATTTAATTATACGGTGGATAATACCCACCCTACTTTTAATTTTCTGGTTAATTTTCTGGTTCGATACCTAGTGCTTTTAATTGGGCTACTAGTTTGTCCGCACGTTGTTTTTCTTGTTCAGCACGTTGTTTTTCTTGTTCAATTTCTTGTTGTTTTTGTGCCACTAATTCTGAACCCCACAACAATAAATTTCCCTGTTCGTCCCAAAACCTTAACCATTTACCAGTTAAATTTTCTTTTGTACCTTCCCATATACCGAGATAAAGATTCATTTCCTCTATCCAGTAACGTTGGTTCTGATGAGGATTTTGCAAAGTGTACAAACCCGTGTGAGAATTTAATTGATAAAATTCTAAAGTACCGCTATCCGGTTCAAAAATAGCATAATTTGGTACTTTTAAGATTTTTTCATAAAAAAACCATTTTCCAGGTGGAAAGGTTGGTTTACTGGAATATTCTGTTCCGTCTGTATCAGAAATAAATTCCATAACAATAACCGGAATATCTCCTTGTAGTTGGGGTGTATAACTACGAAAGACTTCTTTTTTAGTTGCCCGAATTTCCGGTATATAAGCCCAATCAGGGGCTTTAATGACAATTTTGCCATTTACAGTGGCACAGATGGCGTAGTTGGTCGGTGTGAGGCAATT
>JBJTTJ010000134.1:0-10775 GCA_046080125.1 Cuspidothrix sp. | reverse complement strand
CACTTTAACAATTTCTCCATTTACTAATTCATAAATACCATCATCGGGACGTTGTTGTAAGAATTGTACAAAATCTAATTTGGTTAAAGTTGTGATGGTCATAGTGTCTTCACTCGGCTATCTGTAAATATTATTATAGCGCTTGTCTGAATCAGGATATCCAGGATTTAAGGATTTACAGGATGTTTTTAGTTGATTTTAGGTTTTACATATATTTTTTCGTAATGCCAATAAATCATCTCTCCTTAGAAAATTCTTGATAATTGGTGCTATTCTATTAATCAATCTTTGTTTGATTTAGATTTCTCCCCAATTAATATTAATCATTCTCTTCTGCTGGTGTATATTGTAATTTTAGCTTAATTGTAATTTAATTTCAGTTTAAATACAAACATTAAACGGTTCTTCAGTACCTCATAAGCAAAATCAATCTCAAAAAACTGCGGAAGGATTAATGTACTTATGAAACAAACTACACATATTGGATATTATCACAAAAACTGCTTCTTTACCCACCACAAGATCCCGGACTTCTTTGAGAAGTCCGGGATCTAAACACCCTTCCTCTTTGAGACCGATAATTTAGCATAACAAGTAGGGTAGAACCCATTAAACATTCACAAACTATTAAACCATTAATAAAAATACTCCGGTCCTTATCACGGTTACGACGGATTCGCAATTTTCGCTCGTGACATGGATTTAGCACTCAACAGCCCAACCTGGTCATTAATCGGCGCTCCCTGGAACAAATCTGCTAAGAAAGCACTTAGAGCTACAGCTGCCGTTTAAACCCACCTACTAGGGGCAATTGCCCCAGGGAGCAGGGAATTTCAAATTTCAAAATTTAAAATTCTCAGTTTTGGATTTTGCATTCTGAATTTTGAGCAAAATTCCCTACTCTCACAAACTGGGATAAACCCCACCAACACACATTACTTAGATCACAGAAAATACAGCTTGGAGAACTAGAATGCCTCAGAATCCAGAGAATATTAAGGACCACGTTGAGCTATTCCACCAGCCAGAATACCAACAACTGTTCCAAAACAAGAAAGAATTTGAAAACGCTCACACCCCCGAAGAAGTTCAACGGGTTGCAGAATGGACAAAGACCTGGGAATATCGTGAAAAGAACTTCGCTCGTGAAGCTTTAACCGTTAACCCCGCTAAAGGTTGTCAGCCTTTAGGTGCTATGTTCGCTGCTGTGGGTTTTGAAGGCACTCTTCCCTTCGTTCAAGGTTCTCAAGGTTGTGTTGCTTACTTCCGTACACACTTAACCCGTCACTATAAAGAACCTATTTCTGGTGTTTCTTCTTCCATGACAGAAGACGCTGCGGTATTCGGTGGTTTGCAAAACATGATTGATGGTTTGGCTAACTCTTATGCTTTGTACAAGCCAAAAATGATCGCTGTTTGCACCACTTGTATGGCGGAAGTAATAGGAGATGACCTTGGCGCGTTCATCACCAACGCTAAAAACGCTGGTTCTGTTCCCCAAGACTTACCAGTACCTTTTGCTCATACCCCTAGCTTCGTTGGTTCTCACATCACTGGCTACGACAACATGATGAAGGGTATTCTTTCTGCCTTAACCGAAGGTAAGAAGAAATCTACCAGCAATGGTAAAATCAACTTCATGCCTGGTTTTGATACCTACGCAGAAAATACCCGCGAATTAAAGCGGATTGCTTCCTTAATGGGTATTGACTATACCGTACTTTCTGACACCAGCGATTACGTTGACTCACCTAACGATGGTGAATTTAATATGTATCCCGGTGGTACTAAGTTAGAAGATGCAGCAGATTCCATCAACGCTAAAGCTACCGTTGCTCTTCAATCCTACTCCTTAACTAAGACCAATGAATACATTGCTAAGGAATGGGGTCAACAAGTTGCAGTTTCTCGTCCTTGGGGTATCAAGGGAACTGACGAGTTCTTAATGAAACTCAGCGAATTGACTGGTAAAGCTATTCCTGAAGAATTGGAAATTGAGCGCGGTCGTGCAGTTGACGCGATGACTGACTCCCACGCTTGGGTTCACGGTAAGCGCTTTGCTATCTACGGTGATCCTGACTTGGTTTACAGTGTAGTTGGTTTCATGTTAGAATTGGGCGCTGAACCTGTACACATTTTGGTTCACAACACCAACAAAGAATTTGAAAAAGAATTGCAAGCTCTTCTGGATTCTAGCGAATTTGGTAAAGAAGCTAAAATCTGGGGTGGTAAAGACTTGTGGCATTTACGTTCCTTGTTGTTCACCGAACCCGTAGATTTATTAATTGGTAACTCTTACGGTAAGTACCTATGGCGTGATTGTGGTGTACCTTTAGTAAGAATCGGTTATCCTATCATGGACCGTCACCACTACCACCGTTATGCAACCATCGGTTACAAAGGTGTAATCAACTTGTTGAACTGGGTTGTGAACACAATTTTTGATGAAATTGATCACAGTACTAACGTTCCTGGTAAGACCGATATCTCTTACGACTTGGTTCGCTAAGAATATTTCAGGGTGGGGAAACCCCATCCTCACCAGGAAAATAAACAAGGGGGATTGGGATGTAGGGAATTTTACCTCAAATTCCATTCCCCATCTCCAGTTGTTAACATTAGTAGTTTCTTCTATGATGGGGACCTGCCATGGAACGTCTCTACAAGGGTTGTAAGTTACTTTCACAAAATGTCTAATAATTACCTATTATTACTAGGAAGTACGCAAAATATCTGTCAATGACTTGCGCGTTAGTCCTAATTACTTGCAAAACCATAAGTTATGAAAATCTCATCCCATAAAATACAGATAAATACATATCTTTTTTGAAAGCTTATCTGTGCAAATATTATGTTAATCGGAGTTTATAGTAAATCTAAAATCAAGTACAAATTAAGTATATAAACTTGATTATTTTTGGGGGATTAGAATTTTATATTTGTTACATCCTGTGTTTGTCCTAAATTATTTATGAGAAATATCTCACCTATTCAATATTTCTGTTGTGTTTACCAATATATAGCAATAGGAAGGGAATAGGATTTAAGAGTTATTTTGCGTATGTCCTATAAAAATTCTGCAAGTAATTTCTTAAATTGAATTAATGTAGTGAAAACTATCATCTTGATGATGGATTTCTAGCCAGATTTGTAACCTTAATAAATTCCATCTAGCGCGAGAATAACAATGAAAGTCACCCAAAGTAAAATTAACGAATTGCTAAATGAATCAGGATGCGAACATAATCAAAAAAAACAAGGAGAAAAGAAAAATAAATCCTGTACCCAACAAGCTCAACCTGGTGCTGCTCAAGGGGGTTGTGCATTTGATGGGGCGATGATAGCATTAGTTCCTATTACCGATGCTGCTCATTTAGTACATGGTCCAATTGCTTGCGCTGGTAATTCCTGGGGAAGTCGTGGAAGTTTATCTTCTGGGCCTATGCTTTATAAAACAGGTTTTACTACCGACGTGGGCGAAAATGATGTAATTTTTGGTGGTGAGAAAAAGCTGTATAAGGCAATTTTAGAAGTTAATGAACGCTACAAACCTGCGGCAGTTTTTGTTTATGCTACCTGTGTTACAGCCTTAATTGGTGATGATATGGAAGCAGTTTGTAAAGTAGCAACCGAAAAAATTGGTACTCCTGTGATTCCTGTCATTGCACCTGGGTTTATTGGTAGCAAAAACTTAGGTAATCGTTTTGGTGGCGAAGCTTTATTAGATTATGTAGTTGGCACTGCTGAACCTGAATATACCACACAATTCGATATTAATTTGATTGGTGAATACAATATTGCTGGAGAAATGTGGGGGGTTTTACCTTTATTTGAAAAGTTAGGAATTAGGGTTTTATCGAAAATTACCGGTGATGCACGTTATGAAGAAGTACGCTATGCTCATCGCGCTAAATTAAATGTGATGATTTGCTCACGCGCTTTATTAAATATGGCACGAAAAATGGAGGAACGTTATGAAATTCCTTACATTGAAGAGTCATTTTATGGAATTAAAGATATTAACCGTTGTTTGCGAACTGTAGCTGCTAAATTAGGTGATGCTGATTTGCAGGAACGGACAGAAAAACTCATTGCAGAAGAAACTGCGGCCTTAGATATCGCCCTTGCTCCCTATCGGGAAAAATTAAAAGGAAAACGCATTGTTCTTTATACTGGTGGTGTGAAAAGTTGGTCAATTATTTCCGCCGCCAAAGATTTGGGAATTGAAGTTGTGGCCACCAGTACGCGCAAAAGTACGGAAGAAGATAAAGCCAAAATCAAAAATTTGCTCGGTAAAGATGGCATTATGCTGGAGAAGGGAAACGCCTCCGAACTCCTAAAATTAATTGCCGAAACTAACGCAGATATGCTTATTGCTGGGGGCAGAAATCAATATACTGCTCTCAAAGCCAGAATTCCCTTTTTAGATATTAACCAAGAACGTCATCATCCCTACGCTGGCTATGTAGGTATGGTGGAAATGGCGCGGGAGTTGACTGAAGCTTTATATAGTCCAGTGTGGGAGCAAATTCGTAAACCAGCGCCTTGGGAGGTGTAGGTCAGAAGTGACAGAAAGAGAAATTTATATGGTTCTTTCTCCTAATAGCGAAGCCATACCCCTGTACGGGCGAACGGCCGTTCGCCCCTACCGAACTGCTGACAAATTATTTTGAGATTATTGGGATTATATTTATGGCGATCGCAATCATTCCAGAAAAGTCTGTGACTGTCAACCCCCTCAAACAAAGTCAGGCTTTAGGCGCTTCTTTAGCCTTCTTGGGTTTGAAGGGAACTATGCCTTTATTTCATGGTTCTCAGGGTTGTACAGCCTTTGCAAAAGTGGTTTTAGTTCGACATTTTCGGGAAGCGATTCCCCTCGCTACTACTGCTATGACGGAAGTCACTACTATTTTGGGTGGTGAGGAAAATGTAGAACAAGCTATTCTCACTTTAGTGGAAAAAGTACAACCAGAAATAATTGGTTTATGTACCACTGGTTTAACAGAAACTAGAGGCGATGATATGGAAATGTTCTTGAAAGATATTCGAGAACGTCATCCTGAACTTAATCATTTAGCCATTATTTTTGCTCCTACTCCCGACTTTAAAGGTGCATTGCAAGACGGTTTTGCAGTTGCAGTCGAAAGTATAGTTAAAGAAATTCCTAAAGCTGGGGGAATTAAACCCGAACAAATCACAATTTTAGCAGGTTCTGCCCTCACTCCTGGAGATGTCCAAGAAATTCGAGAAATGGTAACAGCTTTTGGTCTAGAACCAATATTTGTTCCTGACTTGGGAGCTTCTTTAGATGGACATTTAGAAGATGGTTATTCTCCTATAACTGCTAGTGGCACAACTCTCAAACAATTGCGTTCTTTAGGTAGTTCGGCTTTTACCTTAGCATTAGGTGAAAGTATGTTAGGGGCAGCGAAAATTTTAGAAGACCGCTTCGGAACAAGTTATCAAGTATTTAGAGATTTAATAGGATTAGAACCTGTAGATGAATTTCTACAAAAGTTATCTTTATTAAGTGGAAATCCCGTTCCTGAAAAATATCGTCGTCAACGTCGGCAATTGCAAGACGCAATGTTAGATACTCACTTTTATTTTAGTTCTAAAAGGGTATCTTTAGCTTTAGAACCGGATTTATTGTGGACAATGGTAGGATTTTTGCAATCAATGGGAGCGAAAATTCATAACGCTGTCACCACAACTCGTTCCCCTTTATTAGAACATCTTCCCATTGCAAATGTCACCATTGGCGACTTAGAAGACTTTGAAAAATTGGCAGTAGGTTCTGATTTATTGATTGGTAATTCTAATCTCAATACCATCTCTAAACGCCTCTCAATTCCTCTCTATCGTTTAGGTATTCCCATCTATGACCGATTAGGAAATGGACTATTTACCAAAGTAGGCTATCGCGGCACTATCGAGCTTCTTTTTGGTATGGGAAACCTATTCATAGAACAGGAAGAATCATCCATGATGAACCAATGGTCATCAGTAATTAACAAATAAAAACGACCAACTGACAACTAACAAAGGACAAATGAAAGTGAAAATTGCCTTTACCACAACTGACCGAATTCATGTTAATGCTCACTTTGGTTGGGCTAAGGAAATTGATGTCTATGAAATTTCTGATAACGGATATGAATTTTTAGAAACTTTGAAGTTTGAAGGTGATTTGAAAGAAGATGGGAATGAAGATAAAATAACCCCCAAACTTCAGTCTCTAAATGATTGCACAATAGTTTATGTTGTGGCTATTGGTGGTAGTGCAGCCGCCCGTTTAATTAAGAAGGGTGTAACCCCAGTCAAGGCTAAATCTGAAGAGGAAAAGATTGCTGAAATTCTCGACAAATTAGTTAAAACTCTCAAAGGTAATCCTCCACCTTGGCTACGGAAAGCTTTACAACAGAAAAAACCCAGTTTTGCAGAAGAAATTGAGAACGAAGCAACAGTATGAGTACAAATGATGTGAATGGCAGTGGTAAAAATATAGAGCTAGTTTTGACCCCTTTCCAAAAGTCATTAGTTCAACAAATTCGGGCGCAAGATAGCTATGGGTTTTATCGGAATTGGTCTGATGAATTAATCCTTAAACCCTATATTATTACTAAACAAAAGAAACGGGAAATTTCCATTGAAGGTGAAGTTGACCCCGCCACAATTTCTCGCATTAATGCTTTCTTTCGGGCAGTAGCTGCCAGTATTGAAAAGGAAACCGGACTCCTTGCTAATGTAGTTGTGGAATTAGGACATGAAGGTTTTGGCTGGGCTTTAGTATTTTCTGGACGCTTATTATTAGCGGTCAAAACTTTACGTGATGCCCATCGTTTTGGTTTTGATTCCTTCGAGAAATTAGAGGAAGAAGGCTCAAAATTTGTGGAAAAAGGTATTGATTTAGCCAAGCGTTTTCCTGAAGTTGGCAAACTGTAATTAGTCAGTGGTTAGTGGTCAATAAAAACAAAGAACAACTGACAAAGGACAAACGACAAAAAATGGAGAATGGTAAATGAGTCAGAATTTTGAACAATTCAAAAAACTCGTAGATGCAGAAGAATTTTTTATCTTTTTTAATCTGCCTTACGATCCCAAATTTGTGAACGTCAATCGTTTGCATATTTTGAAGAAATTTTCTCAGTTCATGAGTCAAATTGATGATAGTCAGCCTCATCTCAATGAACAAGAAAGATTAGAGAAATATTGTTTGGCTTTACAGCAAGCTTATCAGGTGTTTATAGAATCCACGCCTCATGAACAAAAGTTGTTCAAAGTGTTTAATGATAAGCCCAAAAATGTAGTCACCCTAACAGAAATTACCTCAGATTAGGAGTTAAAAAGTGATCAACCTCACGCCTACCGAATTGGAACGCTATAGTCGCCAAATGATGCTTCCTAACTTTGGCGAATTAGCTCAAAAGCGCCTGAAATCAGCGACTGTTTTGGTGTCGGGTGTGGGTGGATTAGGCGGTACGGCGGCGCTTTACTTAGCAGTAGCGGGCGTTGGGCGGCTAATCCTAGTCCGGGGTGGAGATTTGCGGCTAGATGACATGAATCGTCAGATTTTGATGACTGACGACTGGGTGGGTAAACCCAGGGTATTCAAAGCCCAGGAAACACTAAAAGCCATCAATCCTGATGTCCGGGTGGACGTGATTCACGATTACATTACCGCCGAAAACGTTGATGAGTTGGTGCAGTCGGCGGATATGGCTTTGGATTGCGCTCACAATTTCACTGAACGCAATTTGTTAAATGAAGCCTGTGTACGTTGGCGTAAACCCATGGTAGAGGCGGCGATGGATGGTATGGAGGCTTATCTCACCACGATTATTCCTGGTGTCACACCTTGTTTATCCTGTCTGTTTCCAGAAAAGCCGGATTGGGATCGGCGGGGGTTTTCAGTGCTGGGGGCAGTTTCTGGGACTTTAGCTTGTTTGACTGCACTGGAAGCGGTAAAACTCATTACTGGTTTTAGTCAACCACTGTTATCAGAATTGCTAACAATTGACTTGAACAGAATGGAATTTGCTAAACGTCGTTCTCACCGCGATCGCCATTGTCCAGTCTGCGGTAATACTGCCCCTTGGAGATATTCCCAATCTCAAACTGCGACGGTATAAAGTACCACTTTTTCAAAAATCCACATCCCAAATCAGAATATTCGCTACAGAATAGGAAACAAAATGACTGTTACTTTAACAGAAAAGGCAGAATTTCGTCTGCGGGCATTTTTAAAAGGTTCTGCAACTGAAGACGCTAAAAAAGGTGTCCGCATCTCGGTTAAAGACGGTGGTTGCAATGGCTATGAGTATGGTATTGAAATTACAAGTAAGCCCCAACCAGATGATGTGGTAACTCAACAAGGAAATGTGTTGATTTACATTGATGCTAAAAGTGCGCCTTTATTAGCAGGTGTGGTAGTTGATTTTGTTGAGGGAGTCATGGATAGCGGCTTCAAGTTTTCCAATCCCAATGCAACTGATACCTGCGGTTGTGGCAAATCTTTCAAAGCAGGTGACTGTTCCCCTCCAGGCGTACCTTGCGGGCAATAAGTTACATATTTCTTAGGTGAATTTCAAACCTAAAATCCTTGATTTTGAATGTAGCCAGAGAAATTTAATTCAGTCCAAAAATTTCACTTCATTTACGTTTGAGGAGAACTGGAAAATGGCTTCCTATCAAGTCAGATTGATCAACAAAAAAGAAGAAATTGACACGACAATTGAATGTGATGAAGAGATGACAATTGTAGACGCAGCAGAAGAAGCTGGTCTGGAATTACCTTTCTCCTGTAAATCCGGTGCTTGCTCTAGCTGTGTAGGTAAGGTTGTCGAAGGTGAAATTAACCAAGATGATCAATCCTTCTTAGATGATGAGCAAATGGGCAAAGGATTCGCCTTATTATGTGTTAGCTATCCCCGTTCCAACTGCACAATCAAAACCCACCAAGAACCTTACCTTGCTTAATACAATATTTGTCGGGATTTAGGATTTCTAAATTCTTTCACTTTGACAGTGATGGAGGATGTTTATCATCTTTCATCATTTCAATTTTCACTTTTTATTTTGATAATTGAATGTTTACCCCTTTTACTGTTATGGGCTGTTCTTTAGAGTTACTAAAATCAGGAGAATGTGGCATAGTTACTTTTTGTCAAACTCAGGATGAACTGGTGAGAAAAAAATTAATTTTTCTAGGTATTAAAACAGGAATTACTATTACCGTAGAACAACAATTTCCTACTTTTATTATTAAATATGGTAGTTTATCTATGACTATAAATCGCCAAATAGCACAGGCTATTTATGTCCGGTTAATTGATGGGTAAAAAATTGAGATTATATTAATTGGAAAATTATATTTTATTATATTCATTGTAGGGGTTTAGCAGTGCTAAACCCCTACCCTTATATGAGTATCATGATTAAATTGCAAAACCTGTAGGGGCGCCTCAATTGTATTTCATCCAACCGATAACCGCTATAAATAAGACTTTACCTCCTGCCTCCTGCTATATATTTTTTTAGAATCTGTCGGTGTAGAATTACCAATTAAGGAAATTTATCGCGGTGTTAGTTTTGTATGAATAATTTTGCTAAAATAGTAATTTGTATGGTCTTAATAATTTTAAAAATATGAAACTAAGAGTGATTCTAGAACCTAGTGATGAAGGTGGCTATACCGTTTATGTTCCCTCTTTACCCGGTTGTATGAGATAATTTATGAAAATCACAGCTTATGACTACTTTATCTGTAAGCAAAGAACATATAGTTATTACTCCGGGAGTATGTGGAGGAAAACCCCGTATTGCTGGACATCGGATCAAAGTTCAAGATATTGTTATTTAGCATGACAGGATGGGAATGTCACCTGATGAAATTGTTTATCAATATCCTAGTATTACTTTAGCAGATGTTTATGCAGCTTTGACTTATTACCATGATTACAGAGAAGAAATTAGACAGCAAATTGAAGAAGGGGAAAATTTTGTTAAACAAATGCGAGGAGATAAACCATCTTTAGTGGAAAAGATTTTAAAGATGTTAGAATACTATATAGTGAAAAAGAGTAAATAATATGAGCTATCAAGATATCATTACAATTGAACCAGATAAACGGGGTGGTAAACCTTGTATTCGCCGGATGAGAATTACAGTGTATGATGTTTTAGGTTGGTTAGCATCTGGGATGTCTTATACAGAGATATTAGAGGATTTTCCTGAATTAACAGAAGACGATATTAGAGCTTGTCTAGAATTTGCTGCTGACCGTGAACATCGTTTAGTTGCTACGGTAGGTGCTGCTTGAAATTGCTTTTTGACCAAAATTTAAGTCGTAAATTAGTAACTCGATTAGCAGACATTTTTCTTGATTCTAGTCATGTTCAGTTTCATGATTTAGCAGAAAAAACTGATACTGAAATTTGGGAATTTGCTAAAATAAATGATTTTTGTATCGTTACTCAAGATGTAGATTTTGCAGAGAGAAGCCGTTTGTATGGTTCTCCTCCTAAAGTTATATGGTTACGCTGTGGAAATGCACCAACACAAGCGGTTGAATCTCTACTGCGTTCTGGAGTGGAGGTAATTCAAACATTGCTTGATAATTCAAATCTAGATTGTTTAGAGTTGTATTAGAGGGTGTTTGAAAAGTTTTGAGGGGTCAAAATTTATGCCAGTCGCCGTACCATGATCCGGATCATGGCAAGGTAAATAAACGTCTCCGATGTTTCCGGCAGAAGCTCATAGTCCCTGACCAATC
>JBJTTJ010000133.1:0-14195 GCA_046080125.1 Cuspidothrix sp. | reverse complement strand
TTGGTCAAAATGCTAGAGCTAGTGCTATTGGTACAGTTGCTATTGATAGACGCTACGTTACAGTAGACCAATCTGGCAATTTAGGTACTGCTAGTTTTGATCCTTCTGTAATTGAGAAAGGACTATACGACTTAGGCAAACAAATTGAATCTGTGGGGTCTATGGCAGCCGCTTTATCATCAATTCCCAACACCCTACCACATGGTGTTAATAGTGGTTGCGGTGTAGGATGATTATGTTGTAGAAAATTTCTAGCTAAACTATACACCGTGTTAATTGAAGAACATTATCGTATCATCAAGGCGATCGCTACAAGGCGACTTTATCAAACTTTTCTAGCTGTAAATGAAAGTCAGTTTCCTCCCCTACTTTGTGTGGTGCTGAAATTCCCATCTTCCACCCAAACACCTGAAAATTTTCAACATCAAGTACAGCAATTAATAGAATTAGGCAAACATCCCCAAATTCCCAACTTCATTAAACATTGTATTCAAAATGAATATTATTATTTAATTCAAGAATTTATTCCGGGTGATAACTTAGCCACTTTGGTAGAAAAGCAAGGTGTTTTTAATGAAAATCAAATTTGGCAAGTTTTACACAGTGTATTACCTGTTCTCAAATTCATTCATAATCATCAAGTTATACACCGGAATATTAAACCAGAAAATATTATTTTGCGATCTGGCAATCAAGACTTATTAAATAATCTAGCTTTAGTGGATTTGGGGATGATGAAAATTCTCAGTAATAACCAATTAGAAGATAATATAGTTGGTAGTCCAGAATATATTTCCCCAGAACAAATCCAAGGTAAAGCTGTTTTCGCTAGTGACCTTTATAGTTTAGGTCTAAGTTGTATTTATCTACTTACCCAAATATCACCATTTGAATTATTTGATATTAGTCAGAATAGTTGGGTATGGCGAGATTATCTTACTACTCCCATTAGCGAATATTTAGCTCAAACTCTTGATAAATTTATCAAAAATGATTTACAAGAACGTTGGCAATCAGCAGACCAACTTATCTATAATTTAGGAATTAAAAATAATTCGTTAAAATCCACGGTTGACAATCATTACTGGACATTTTCTCATAGTTTAAAAAATCAAATTAGTAGTTATATTAATACTATAGCATTAAGTCATGATCATCAAATTTTAGCCAGTGGTGAAGATGATAAAAGTGTGAAATTATGGAATCTCAATAATCAACAATTAACAGCTAACTTTACTGCCCATACTCAAGCCATCACCTCAGTTGTTTTTAATCACAATGATACAATTTTAGCTACAGCTAGTGATGATAAAACCATTATTTTATGGGATGTGCAAACATTAAATAAAATACATACTCTTACCGGACATTCACACACTATTAAATCACTAGCTTTTCATCCAGATGGACAGATCTTAGCTAGTGCTAGTTGGGATAAAACTATTAAAATCTGGGATATCAATACAGGTTTAGAACTTAATACTTTAACTGGTCATCAATTACAAGTAAATGCCGTTACCTTTAGTGCCAATGGACAACTTTTAGCTAGTGCTAGTTGCGATCGCACAGCTCGTGTTTGGCAATTAAAAGCGGGAAAATATCACTTATTTACAACCCTTACAGGTCATGCTTGGGCGGTTTTGACCGTTGCTTTTAGCCCCACAAATCACAACTTGTTAGCGACTGGTAGTAGTGATAATACAATTAAATTATGGGATGTTAGCACCGGTGAACTAATGGGTACACTTTCAGATCATTCATGGTCTGTGGTCGCTGTAGCCTTTAGTAGCGATGGAGAAACCCTGATTAGTGGTAGTTGGGATAAAACCATCAAAATTTGGCAAATCAAGACAAATAAAAAAATTGCTAGTCTTACAGGTCATACAGACTCAATATCTAGCGTTGCTATGAGTCAGGATGGAATTTTGATTGCTAGTGGAAGTAGAGACAAGACAATCAAATTGTGGTACAGGTGACAACTAACTTCCCTCTTCCCTGTTGCCTAACTGTTTGGGTAAGTTAAACCTGAACTAGCTTGTTTTTGATTATTTCCAAATATATCAACAGAGCATTGATGTCAGCTGGGTTCACACCGCCAATTCTGGCAGCTTGGCCAATAGTTAGGGGTTTAACCTGATTCAGTTTTTCCCTCGATTCCTTAGATAGGGTATCAATTTGTGAATAGTCTAAATCATTAGGTATTAGACGATTAGCTTGACGGGCAACTTGTTCAATTTGGTTTTGCTGTCTGGCTAGATAACCAGCATATTTGATGTCAATTTCTGCCCCTTCTTTTTCTGCTTGGTTGAGGGTGGAGTTGCCGATACCATAGCGTTCTAAATCTATGTAATGAATACCAGAGCGCCGCAATAAATCAGCTAGGGTAATAGAGCCTTTAATTGCTTGTTGGGTATCTTGGGCGATCGCCTGTCCTACGGGATCATTTTCTTTAATTCTTGTGCCATGCAAGCGTTCTTTTTCTGCGGCAATCTGCGCTTGTTTTTGAGTAAACAAATCCCAACGCCGATCATCTATTAAGCCAATTTCTCGCCCCAAGGGTGTCATCCGTAAATCGGCATTATCGGATCGCAGTAATAAGCGATACTCTGAACGGCTGGTGAGCATTCGATAGGGTTCGCGTAAATCCTTTGTACACAGGTCATCAATTAATGTACCGATGTAACTTTGCTCACGGGGGAAAATAATCATTTCCTCATTTTTGACAAACCGGGCTGCATTGATGCCCGCTACTATACCTTGAGCCGCAGCTTCTTCATAACCAGTAGTACCATTTACCTGGCCTGCACAAAACAACCCCGGAATTTTCTTGGTCATCAATGTGGGATAACACTGGGTTGCGGGTAAATAATCATACTCTACTGCATAGGCAGGACGCAACATAACACAGTTTTCTAAACCTGTCAAACTCTGCAACATCAAAATTTGCAAAGTTTCGGGTAAACCGGTAGAAAATCCTTGAATATAAAGTTCAGGAATATCTCTGCCTTCTGGTTCAATAAAGATTTGATGACTTTCTTTATCGGCAAAGCGGACTATTTTATCTTCAATACTGGGACAATAGCGGGGTCCTTTGGCTTCTACCCATCCACCATAGACCGGAGACAGGTGTAAATTTTCCCGAATTAAGCGGTGAGTTTCTGGAGTGGTGCGGGTGATATGACAAGGAAGTTGTTCCCGTTCTACCCACACTTGGGGGTCAAAACTAAACCAGCGCACTTCTTCGTCTCCTGGTTGAATTTCCATTTTACTGTAATCAACGGAACGTTTATCTACCCGTGCTGGTGTGCCGGTTTTTAGTCTACCAGTTTCAAATCCTAAGCGGTTAAGGGTTTGGGTTAAACCTTCGGCGGCAAATTCTCCCGCCCTTCCTGCGGCCATTGATTTGTTTCCCACCCAAATTTTGCCACCTAAAAATGTGCCTGTGGTGAGAATGACTGCTTTGCAGTGGAAGGATACACCAAAATAAGTTTGTAACCCTATAATTTCATCATTGCTATTCAGGATTAAATCTGTCACCATGCCTTCTCGAATTGTCAAATTTTCTTGATTTTCGACAATTCCTTTCATGATTGCCGCATATTCCCGCTTATCAGTTTGCGCCCGCAATGCCCATACTGCAGGACCCCGTGAAGAGTTGAGAATACGTTTTTGCAGATATGTCCGATCTGCCATTTTACCAATTTCCCCACCTAAAGCGTCTATTTCATGGGTTAATTGGGATTTAGCAGGTCCACCAACTGCGGGGTTACAGGGTTGCCAAGCAATTTTATCTAAATTAAGGGTTAATAGCAGAGTCCGACAACCGAGGCGGGCAGTAGCAAGTGCTGCTTCGCAACCGGAGTGACCTGCACCGACGACAATTACATCATAAGCGTCTTGAAATTCTGCGGAATTGTGCATGGTCATAAGCTGTTGAATAATTGAGAAGTTTAAGAAAAATCTTTTCTCTATTTTATCTTATGGGTTAGTGTATCTTGGACTGGAATGGGAGAGATAGCTTACCAAAGGTATGGTTTTAATGAACTTGTTATATGTGTTAGCGAAGTTTACCGAAGGTATCGCTACAGCATATTCTAGGGAAAGATCAGCGATCGCTTTACCCGTGCGTTTGATTTCTTCACCGGGGTTAACGGGAGGTTTCAGCACTACTAACACATCTATGATCTGATCCTGGTTCTGCATCACCATGAGCTTGAGATCCAAAGAGGGTGAGGTTTTGTAGGCGATAGCGCAAGCGCTGACTTGTCAGTTCGCCATATAGGCGAGAGAGTTCTTGTTTAAGGTGAGTGAGAATAGGTTTAATGTTTATGGTTATTGATCATACCTTTTAGCTCGCTGACTCTCATATATTAAAACCTCTAAAGCATAATAAGTGAGAATCGCATTTATCTAGTTTATCTCATGCGTTAGCCCTCCCAACTGCTATAATGATGTCAGTGAGCAACAAGAAAAAGTCATGCCTGAAGTAAAAGTTAGTATCAGTGAAACTACATACAAAACTCTGCTAACGATGGTGGAAGACTCTGGTGAGACAATTCAATCAGTTTTAGATCGAGCTATTGAGAATTATCGCAGGTCTTTGTTTCTGACACGAGCCAATGAAGCTTTCACTCTTTTAAGGCAGAATGAAACACTGTGGCAAGAGGAGGTTTCTGAGAGGCAGTTATGGGAGCAAACTATAGCGGACGGGGTTGAAGGTTAGTGGCAAAAATCGCTAGAGGAGAGATATGGCTAGTAGACCTTAATCCTGTGCGCGGACATGAACAAGCTGGCAAACGCCCTTGTTTAATTATTTCGGTGGATCTATTTAATCAAGGTGCATCTGGTTTAGTAGTTGTGTTACCGATTACATCGAAAGATAAAGGAATCCCCTTTCACGTAAAAATTAACTCTCCAGAGGGAGGGATGAAAACCCAAAGTTTTATTAAATGTGAAGACGTTAGATCAATCTCTGTGGAACGTCTGGATAAGTGTTGGGGAAATGTATCTTCAGAGACATTAGCGGAAGTGGAAGACAGGCTCAAAATTTTGATGGGATTGTAGTTTATTGCTTACTATTTAAAATAAAATTGCGATCGCACTTTTCTAGTTTATCTGATGTGTTAGCAGAGTTCGATCTTCGCCTAGTATTCCCTAAGAAAAGTATCGCTCTTATGCAACTTAAAAAAGCAGAAGTGATGAAAGAATGAACCACGAAGGAACGAAGGAAGCGAAGAGAAGAGAGTTTGAGAGGGATTTTTTGTTGGTTTTGGTAATTTGATTTTGGAAAAAGGGCGATCGCTCCAATGCAAACAAGATAAATGCACTAATAAAATAAAACTTTACAATAGGGTTAAATACACTCAGGAAACACCATCTATGGGTAGTATATTATGTTGTTCTAAGATTGAATTTATAGTATCAATTACGTCTTGCTTGAACGTATTGAAAAGGTCAGGAGTATTTGGTAATTTAAATCTAGTAATGTTTTGATCTGGAATAATTTCACCCATTTTTTTATACTTATTGTATAATTGTCTTAATTCTCTTACTTTCTTATAGAGATTGTTAAGTTCTTGTTGTAAATTTTTTTCATCAAATTTATGAATGGATTTTGCCACCAATTGTCCGTTTATAACTCCTGTTTTTAAGAGAGATATCAAATCTGTTAAAGCAGTCTCAAAGTCCTGATAGCTTGATTCTGTGTGAAATGAATCTTGAAGTGCTGGTCTATCAAATGCGTCTCTATATATTTTTAATGCTTCAATATCACTTTGTTGTAGGATCTGCATTTCTAGTGATAAATTGTCATAAAATATTTCATTTTTAATTAAATGATTCAATTTTTCTAGTTTTTCATCTGGAAGAGATTTTAATTCACATATTAAATCCTGTAAATTTATAACATCCTTCTTTGGATCAAATGTAAATTTATTTTGGGTATCAAATCCCTTTTGATATGTTTTCTGCTTGTCTCCCAAAAATAAAAATTTCAGAGAAATAAAATCTTTGTACTTTTCTGCTTTAATAAATTTACTTATTGTATCTTTTATTTTTCTTCGCTGATATTTAGGAGAAGTAGATGTAACTTGAAAACAAACTTTTTTGTTGTCATCACCCAAATCAATTGCAGGGTATGATATATTCTTGGAATTTAAGTTAATTAAGTTATAATCATAAATAGTATTTAGTACCTTGGCAACAAAATCTTCAGCAATAATATGCTGATCTAAGAATCCTAATAATGCTCTATTGCCTGTTGATACTTGCAGAAAAGTAAGTCCACGCTCAATATTTTTTAGAAAAATTTCCCTTTTCATCATAGTTGATACTAACCCAAGTTGCTAATTATTAAATCAAAATTTGTAGAAATAATGATACGTAGTTAGTGATAAAATTCTGTCTCAATCCTGTTCATCCTTAAATCCTGGATATCCTGATTCAGACAGTTTACCTAACTAACAACTGACGTAATTATTTTAACCGCTTACGCCATTTTTTAGGATCTTGAGAACAGTGGAAAACTGCATATATAGTTACTACATTCTCAACATACTCATAAAAAATAGCATAGGGAAATCTACGAATTAAAGCACGCCTATAAGTGACATACCCAAATTCATACATCTCCGGGTTTCTCACAATGTATTGTGTACAAGCATCAACGCACCGCAAAAACTCTTCACCTAATCCCAGTTCTTGTTCCTCATACCAGTCGTAAGCATCAGCAATATCTTGTTCTGCCTGTGGTAAGGTAATAACACTCTTAATCATTTTTTCTACTACGGATTCTTGCTTTCACTGATTCCCAAGAACTAGCTAAACTCGGATCTTGTAAATGGAGAGCTTTTCTTCGATCCAGTTCGTCTTTTTGCCACTCTAAAACAGCAACATTTGCTGATTGAGTCGCTATATCATCCCATAAATCTTCTAGAAGTTGTAGTTTTTCTGACAACCCTAGCTCAAAAATAGGCGCAAAATCTGCTTTCATAATCAACTAAGCTATCAAAATTATTGCTCTATTATTACACACAACACACATTTTAAGAATGTGATTTCAAAGGATTAACAATGAGGATCACGCAGTTCGTAAAATAGACGTACCATTACGGTAAATTGCTTTTAGGGTTTGCTCCATAGAATTTGATCCATAAAATAAATGTTTTCAGAAGAGATCGCTCTCCTCTAGTTTATCTCATGCGATCGCTGATTTTTTTCAATCCCTAGCATTTACGATCAACAAATCTTGGCGATATTGGAGTTTGTTCTGTAGTTAAAGGTGAATTATTTTATGGTGCGATTAAGAGGATGTTTGAAAAGTATTATATAAAACCAATAATCTCTAAAAACCTAACCCCCCTTCCCTACAAGGGAATGGGGTTTTCAACGCCTCTCCCCTCCTAGGGGAGAGGTTTACCAGAGGGGTTAATTTATACTTAAAATAACTTTTCAAACAACCTCTAAAAGCAATAATGTTGAATGAAAAAACCTTTATCTAAGATCCCCGACTTCTAAACATTGGTTGATTAATTTATTGACATCATTCAAAAAGAAATCGGGGATCTATGTTACTGTTAAACGCCTTTTTGATGTTTAACTTCCACTACAGTATGCACATTGCCACGGGGGGTAAAATCGGCTTTGACGGTAATTTCTAAAGGATCACAAGCTGCAACTACATCATCTAATATTTGATTGGCGGTTTCTTCGTGGGAAATGTAGCGATCGCGGTAGCTGTTAATATAAAGCTTGAGCGCTTTCAATTCTACTACCTTTTGATCGGGAATATAGGTAATATAAATAGTGGCAAAGTCTGGATACCCAGAAAAAGGACATTTACAAGTAAATTCCGGTAGGGTAATGCTAATATCGTAGCGTCGTCCGATACGAGGATTAGGAAAGGTAATTAATTGTCCTTCTCCAATCTCCCGTTCACCATATTTTACTTCTGGTCTAGTTGGGGATGCAGTTTCCGATGCTAAGTCATTCATAAGTTGGTAAAAAAAATGCAGAGATTCACAATTATTAACTTAACAGTTTTTAACAATTATCCCCAACTTCAATACTAACTTACTGTTCCCAGTCTGGACAATGTTCATCATCCCGTCCATGGGGATGCATAGCACAAACTAACAAATTACCCCCGTAAACTTGTCCATGATAATTGCTACAACCAAGACAAGCGGCGTTTTTTTCCGATGTAGCTTCTACTCCATAGGGGAAACCGGGGTCTATGTTTTCGGTAATCTCTTCTAGTTCCCAAAACACTTCCAAAATTGGTTCTGCTAAGTCCTGGAAGAACTCTTCTTGGAAGCTAGTAAGAGCATCCACATCAGCTATAAGTGTGCTTTGTATTTCTTCGGTAATGTCTTCGGCAAACTCAAAAAAAGTATCTACCATGTCATGCATTCCCAGAAAGAACTGTTCCACTTCATCAGCGACGGTTTCAATCATCCCTATTAAGTCTTTTTGCCACTTTTCCATACACTTACTTAATATCCTTTCTGGCTAAAAACATGATGTTTAACTCCGTCCATCTGGAAGCACTAGAAGACGCGGCAGGTAATTGCACCTCTAATAACCATAACTATAACACCATTTTCTAGGCATGGGGTGTCAATCACATCCAAAATCAAAGGTTGATATAGCTGTTGTTTAGGGGTTATTTTGTAACCGTTTTAACTCCTCCTGTAGTTCTAATACTTTTTGGCGTAGTTGATCTACATGATTTTCTTGTTTTACTTCTTTGACCGTTGGTTGTTCTTTATCGTCTAGAATTTCAATGCGACGAGGTTCGCTAGGGACTGTTTTTTCGGGATTTTGTCCAGATGTTGGCTGCTGCTGCGCTTGCTTCATCATATCTTCGACAAAGCGGCGAGCTTCTTCTGTGCTCATCTCGCCTTTGACTACCATTTCATCTGCTAGTTTTTGGACTTGCGATCGCAGTTCAGCCAATTTCCCCCCAGCTTTCTCCCCAGCGTAGGAGGCTAAACCAACACCAAGATAAAAAGCCTTTTGTACAATATCACCAAAACCAGGCATTGCTTCTGAAAGCTCCTACAAATAAGGCGACCCGGAGACTACGCCTACCACAAGCATCCCTTATTGCTGCTACCTTCCGGTCCTGACAAGATTTGGGCGTTGAAGTTGCATAGATCCAGGTCTTCTGACATGATAACACTAAATTTTTAAATTTGTGTACTATTCCACAACAATTTTCCATTCAAAAAGTTGATAATTCACACAACCATTCTCTATCAAGGGATCAGAGGCTACTATTGCTTGTGCTTCATCCATTGATGCTGCGGTAAATAACATCATACCACCACCTTTGCACGCCCAATAACCGGTTTTGGCTTGATGTCCTTTATCAATTAATGCTTGTACATAAGCTTTATGGTCAGGTACATATTGATCAAAGATGGCTTTGTCTACTTTACCAGTTTCGATTTTAACAAACCAAGGCATAGGCAAATGGGATTCTAGATTTGTAATCTTTCATTTTCTGGCTTAATCCTATCATTTACTGTATAATTACTATTGAATTTAATCAAAAATTACCAGGATTGAATTATGCCCAGTAAACTAAATCTCGACGGTAAAACCCTCAGAAAAGATTCAACAGGACCAAAAGTTAAACAACTTCAAGAAATCCTAGAAGCACTAGGAATAGATGTAGGGACACCAGATGGTATTTTTGGCAAAAATACCGCTAACGCTGTGAAAAAATTTCAAAGTCAAAATGGACTAACGGTTGATGCTATAGTTGGAAAAAAGACTCAAGATGCTTTAAATAATGCTCTGGGAAAAGGAACAAGCACTGTACCATCATCTACAAGTTCTGGTGGTTCTGCAAAGGGTTTTGGTGGTGCAAGCGGCAAACTTCCACTACCAGCAATTCCTCTTATCAAGGAATTTGAAGGTTGCGATTTAGATGCTTATCCAGACCCCCAAAGTGGTAACTTACCTATCACCATTGGTTATGGTTCCACAAAGAAAAGAGACGGTAGTAACTGGAAACTGGGTGATAGAATCACCAAACAAGAAGCAGAAGATTTATTAATGACTCAACTAGAGAATCATTATCTGCCTCTCATGAACAAAATTCCTTGTTGGGGCAGGTTAAATGCCAATCAACAGGGGGCTATATTAAGCTTTGCTTATAACTTAGGTCCCTATTTCTATGGTTCTTCTGGTTTTGAATCTATAACCAGAGTTTTAAGAGAGGAATGTTGGGATGAAATTGAAGCAACTTTTATCAAATACAGAAGTCCTGGTACTAGCGTAGAAGCAGGATTAAAACGCAGAAGACAAGCGGAAGCTAAACTATTTTTAACTCCAGTTTAGTATAAAATTCAATTGCAACTCAAGAGAACGAAAATAGGGGTAATTCGGTAATTCATTAATTACTCCAAAAAATAATCGCGGTTTCAGTTACATCTCAGGTTAAATTCTAGCCAAATATAGACAATGGATGCAATTATTTACCATGGGGACGTTGAATAATTGTTTCCACAACCCGTCTTTTTGCTTGGGGGTCAATTCCCACTAACCGCACATATTCACCATTGTATTCAGCTAAACAAGATTCTAAGGTAGAAATAGCGTCTGATTCACTATTAATATTCAGATTACCGCAACTTTGCCAAGAACCTGTACGGAAACGTCTTTCGTCAACGTGTTCAACCCCAACTTTACAACCTTGAGATAAAATTTGTCTCACTTGTGATTGGATTTCTAAGCTTAAATGAGTTGGTTGATTAATTGTAGCTTGACTAACTGCAACTTCCGCAATAGGTGAAGTTACTTGATTAGATTTACCGCGATTTAAACGATTATATTCATCAACTAAATGAGAAGTTTCTACCCGTTTTTGTTCACTAACCATAAATTTACCAGACTCAATTAAATGAGATAACGTAAAATCTGGTTTGGTAAATACCGGGGGACCTTCTAAACTATTAACAACTCGCAAAGAGACATTTTCAAAGCCGATTTGATGAATAAAATTACGAATTTCCTCATCATAAATCCGAGAACGCAAAGCACTAAAAAAGTCAATTGATTGTTGGGGAAAAGTATCAACTAATTGTTCAATTTCCCGCTGTGAAAGTCCATCTTCAGCAAAAATCCCCCCCACAATCCCTACTTTATCATCTCGGTTGGGTTCCCAATAAAATTTCTCCATTCTGCCATCACGAATTAATGGTGCATAGAGAGTAGAAAAATCATTTCCGGTGACAATAATGGGGACACGACGTAAAGGATTGGAATCATAACTTCCCGGTAACTGCACATCTGTGGGATTATCAGCAATATTCATCAATGTGGCATTTACTAACTGCGTATTTACTGTATATTGAGTTCCTTCATCAAAACGTCCCGCACCTGCATCTAAATCATTAATCATCAGTACGCACATTTTTCCCCGCACTTTGGTTAATTCTGCGGTTTCCCGATAACGCAGACGTATCAACCGCGCTGGGTCTCCTGCGTCTGGACTTTCTAACTCTCCTCCAGATATTAAAGTAACTTCAATCCCCATTTTTTCAAAGACTAACTCGCACTGAAAGGATTTTCCCTCTCCTTTGCGGCCATGAATACCTAAAATCAGAGGAACTCGAATACCGGGAATATTTAAAAAGTTTTTTGTGATATGAACTGCAAGTTTATCAAGAAAACTAGGAGCAATATAATAACCCATAGAATTATCCCTGGTGATGATTTATGGCAATTATCATAGATTTTTTTGGTAACAATAGTCAATTAAATGCTAAATTATACTAGGAATATACTTGTAATTATTGCTATGAACGGTTCATTAATTACCATTACCAAGTTATTAGATGCTGATTTAGAAGAATTGAGAAAAGTGAGTCGAGAAATTTGGTTTACCCATTATCCTACAATTATTAGTCATGCACAAATCGAATATATGCTAGATAAAATGTATGGAATAGGAGTAATTGAAGATGAAATTTATAATCAAGGAATATTTTATGATAAGGTTTTACATAATGCTAAATTAGTTGGTTATTTATCTTATGGTTCAGAAATAATAGATAATATTAGTTATTTAAAATTACATAAATGTTATTTGTTGCCATCTTTGCATGGTTATGGTTATGGGCAAAAAATGTTATTTCACGTATACCAGAAAGGGCGAGAAATGAACTTTAAACAAATAATTCTCAACGTCAATAAAAGGAATGAGAAAGGGATTAAAGCTTATAATAAATTTGGGTTTAAAATTATTGAGAGTAAGATAATAGATTTTGGCAATGGTTTTGTGTTGGATGATTATATCATGGGTTACGATATTTAAGAAATAGGAAAGACAATGATGAAACGTAAATATTTAGTTTATTGAGTAGGGTGTGTTAGCGACAGCGTAACCCACCACAAGCCTCTGGAATAATTTGTAATTATGCAGATGGTTTTTTAATAACCACAGTACCAGCTAAGATATCGTGTAAAGAACGATTTTTTTGATTAAATAGGATAAATATTACATCAGCTAAACCAAAAGTCAAGAAAGTCAACAATATTTTAACTATAAATCTCCAAGTAGCACGCCAAAAGGAAATTCTCTTCCCATTCATATCAGTCACAATTATTTTGCAGATACCTTGTCCATAAGTTGATTGTTTAACGGAACTTTCAGCTAATGCAAAATGAAGCCAAGTAAAGATTACAGATAAAACTAAGGATATACTAGACCATAAATAACTATCATACTTTCGATCTGGTATAATTATTGGTATAATTATTATGATTATGATACTTCCTAAAAAAGCTATAGAAAATGGCATGAAAATACAACATATTATTAAATCAATAAAGTACGCTAAAAAACGTATCCAAGGTGATGCGTATTTAGGAGAACTTACTACTTGATTAACTTTTCCAGATGTGGATACTACCGTTTCAGCATAAGGACCATAATTAGAAGATTGACTATTGGAATTAGGAACTTTAAATTTAGGTGAAGAGGTCTCAAATTTAGATAATCTATATAAAATTTCCTGGGTATCTCTTGGTCTATTTCCCGGAAATGGAGACATTAAATAATCAATCAAATCCAAGAATTTTCCAGAAATACCAGCAGCATTATTTCGCCAAATTAATTCCCCTGTGCGAGAATTTTCAGCAAATTCTTGGGGAAATTTACCAGTTAATAAATAAACAAAAGTCCGACCTAAAGCAAAAAAATCCGACTGTGGTACAGCCTTACCATTCATTTGTTCTGGTGGTGTATAACCGGCGGAAATAATCCCCGTAACTTGCTTTCCCGCGACTTTTTGCATCAAAGTTTGTGTAACTTCCCGCGCTGTGCCAAAATCAATTAATACTAACTGCCCATTAGGTCGTAGCATAATATTAGGTGGCTTAATATCTCTATGAAAATAATTTTGTTGATGGACTTGATGTAAAATTTCTGTTATCTGTTTCAACCACCGTACAGCCGCACGTTCACTAATGGCTTGATCATTGCGTTGAGTGATATATTCTTCTAAATTCATTCCCTCAATTTTTTCCATTACCAAACAATGCACGGGTTGTTGATCTCTAGGATAATAAATAAAGTAACCATCTGATTCAACTTTAGGAATACCAGGATGGTTGAGTCGTTTTAAAACTTCCGCTTCTTGTTGAAACAATTCAATAGCTTTAGGAACTGTATTAAACAGAACCTTCAAGACTTTCTTTGTACCAGAATCATCCACTTCATAAGTTTTACCGAAACCACCACCCCCCAAGGGACGAAGGACTCGATAGCACCCTTCTAAAAGTAACTCAGAACCACATGATTGACAAAATAAGGGCTGTCCAGTATTTTGCGGTTTTAAACAGTTAGGATTGATACAGTAGCTCATTGACTGCTAATATAGAGTATATTTTCGATACTCATAAATCATAACCGTTGTCTGTACCCTCTGTGTTTAAAAAAAGAGATATCAAAATTTTGCGTTATTCTTGACCATAAACGCCTTATCGGATAAGCATCAAAAATTATATCAGCACTGATGATAGGTATATTTTCCACCATAGCCTGTGCAATTAACATTCTGTCAAAAGGATCACGATGATGTAAAGGTAGTTGGGCAATAACTGAAATATGCTTTGTGTTAATTTGTTGTAATGTAATACCGTTCCCAATTATTTGCTGTTCGACAAAATCATCAAAACTCATA
>JBJTTJ010000132.1:0-3530 GCA_046080125.1 Cuspidothrix sp. | reverse complement strand
TGCTTCGCTTTCTGGTGAACCCATGAGGAATGTTCCCCCCGGAATTTCCACCATTTCCAAAATGACTCCGTTTCCTAAATCTTCTTCATAGTATCTTGCCGAAGCATTGCTTTTATTAATAATGCTTCCTTGTGAGTTGGTTTTCACAACTTCAAAATTAAAAGTTTTCAGGTTGTAATTATTTGATGTGGTCGAAACAGGAGTTTGAGTAACTTGGGGACTTGGTTCTGGGGAAGGTGAAGGAGAAGATGTGGGCGAAACAGGAGTTATTTGTTGTTCACTCCCAAAAAATAACTTATTAGCAATAACCGCTAAACCAAAACTCCCTACAGCAACACTAGCAAGTTGCAAGAAATGACGACGATCTGTTTTTGCAGGAGGAAGTGAAGGAGGTGGTGCTGGTGGTGCTGGTATTGGTGATGCAGGAGTTAAAGCTTTTAGTGCTTCTCCTGCATTTGGATAACGTTCGCTAAAATGATAACGCACCATTTTAGTTAAAATCTTGGCAAAATCTTTACTAACATTTGCCCGATTGGTCCAAATTACTTCTTCAGTGGTAGGATCTTTAGGTAATTGATGGGGTTGTATTCCCGTCAAGGCATAAATTCCCAACATCCCTAGGGCATAAATATCACTTGCTAATTTTGGACTTCCTGCGGTTTGTTCACTAGGCATATAACCAGGAGTACCAATAGCAACTGTTAAAGTAGTTTGACCTTGGGAGTTTACCATCACGGTTTCCTTCACCGCACCAAAGTCAATTAACATAATCTTACCATCCTCAACGCGTCGCATGATATTTGCGGGTTTCAGATCGCGGTGAATAATATTTTCTTGATGGACAAAATTTAAAACTTCTAAAATTTCTCTTAGTAACTTTTTCACCTGATTTTCAGGTAACTTATTTTGAGGATAAACTTCCTTACTTAAATCTTCACCTTGAACAAATTCTTGGACTAAATAAAATTCGTTCTTTTCTTCAAAATAAGCAAAAAGTTGAGGAATTTGATTATGAGATCCCAATTTCTGTAATGTTTCTGCTTCTTTTGCAAATAACCTTCTAGCAGTGGGTAAAGATTCTGCGGTGTTGGGTGGTTTAATTTTCAGATGTTTCACCACACACTGAGGATGGTTAGGTAAATCTAAATCTTGGGCTAAGTAAGTATCACCAAAGCTACCGTGACCTAAAACACGGCTGATTTGATAGCGTTGACGTAGTTTTACACCTATAACCATCTGATTTACAGAGAAAAAACAGATACGGTAATAATTGTGTCACATTTTTTAAATAAAGGCAATATGGTTTAATGACCAATAGGGGATAGGGTGGGGCAAAAACGATTTGATACAATAACTTTTACCCGCGATGAGAGGGCTTATGATGTATCTCATCCAAGTGCGCTATAGCAGAAATCAAAAAAACCCTATCCTGTACATCCTAAATTTTGACAAAAAAAGATCAACAAACCTTTTATTCTCAATAAAATCTGTCTTATTCTCAATAACTATTGAGAATCATGTCAACAAGCCAAAATCAACCAACGAATTTTCAAGGTTCTTGACATCTTGACAGCTTATGTTAAGATAGAAAAGACAGACCCAAGGGATTACTATGTCTGTATATCCCCTATTCCCAACAAAAAGGGTTTTCTGACTTCCCCATAACTAAAAGACTTCCAAAAAATAAATATCCAATCTTGTGAGATGAAATTCTAGCCAGTCCATGTTTAAGGGCAGGCAAGACTTGTACTGAGCGAAGTCAAATTATTGAATAGGATTTATAGGATGTTTCCTTTATTTATCTGTAGACTTGTCCGAAAATTAAATGTGCGTTTTCTAAAACCCTTGTAGAGACGTTCTATAGAACGTCTCTACATTAATTCCCGGAAATGTCTTGTGTTCATCTGCGTTTATCTGTGTTCAGTTATTTTTGATATTTTTTTAACGAACCACTCCAGAGACAGAGGAATACAGAGAAATATCTTCAGTTATTAAAATGATGTACTGGTTTTGTAATTTGTCTTTTTGGAAGTCAAAAGTCAAAGGGTTGACTGATTTTTTGTGAAGATGTTAGGTATTTTCAGGATGTTTTTAAATAATTGATTTTGCATAATTTAAGTAGAACAGACTGAATTATTTAGTCCGTTCTACTTAACCTACAATAACTATTATGTTCCGGGACGGGAACGAAGATCATCTGGTATGTGATAGCGATCGCCTAATATTTCTAACAATGGACCATTAACATCAAATTTCAGCCTACTGACGGAAGCAACCAAAATATTTACTCGATAACGGTAGAATCCCAAATCAATTCCTAGCAAACTACAAAGCATAATCCGAATTGTGGCTTTATGGGAAACTACTAAAACATTACCGTCAACATATTTGTCTATAATTTCAGTAATTACAGGCATAGAACGGTTAGCAATTTGTACCGCAGTTTCTCCACCAATGGGTGCATTCCAAGCCGGTTCTGATAACCATTTGATATAGTTTTCTGTGTAATTCTCTTGCACAAAAGATTTACTTTTTGTTTCCCATTGTCCATAACTACCTTCTCTAATTCCTTCCCTGATTTGCATCTGTAAACCAGTAGCATCACAAAATGGTTTAGCAGTGGCAAGTGTGCGTTTCATGGGACTCACATAAACAGCTTCCCATTTTAGTTTTTTATAAACATCGGCAAAACTCTCTGCCATCTGTATTCCTTCTTTTGTTAATTCTGCATTAGTTTCACCGCAGAAATTACCACTTTGACTAAAAGTAGTTTCACCATGTCGCAGTAAATATAAATTGAGTGCCATAGTTTGTCTTGCGATGGGGATAAAAGAGATTGCACAAAAATAAAATAGCATTAATCTCCCAACCAAATATGTCACATCATGACAATGGGGAAATCTTGAGGATTACGGGTAATAATTGCATCCAATTTATTAACTACCGCACTAGAGTATTGAATAGAATCTTCAAAATCATGAAAATTGGTTGTGAAAGCCATTGTAATTGCAGCCTGATTTACCGTGGCAATTTGACAGAAAGTAACTAACTGATTTAAATAGGTAAGCGTCCAATCTCGACCTCTGGCTTTACGGATGATATAATACAAATCACTAAAAGTTGAGGCTGAAATAGAACCTGCAATTTTCCCTTGTTCAATTAGTGATAAAACTTGTTCACTTGTATTCCAAAAAGGCTCTCTTTCTAGGGCATTATCAATGATAATATTAGTATCTAGCAGGATTTTCACAGGTTATATTTCTCCTTTAAATATTCATATTTAGCTTGTTCTGGATCAAAGTCTGCTGGAACGGGTGGGGCATTTTCAAATAAACCCTCAAATGCTTTTATCTTAGATTTTCTCTTTGGTGTTTCTGGTGCTGGTTCACTTGCTGGGGTTGTAGTATTATCAAGCGTTTCAGTGGCTTGCCAAACTACAATTTCTACATCTCCAGGAGGTAAATTCAGGGGGTCGGTAATTACTAAGTTACCAGATGAATCAATTTTTC
The DNA here is from genome assembly GCA_046080125.1 of Cuspidothrix sp. Classification (GTDB taxonomy): domain Bacteria; phylum Cyanobacteriota; class Cyanobacteriia; order Cyanobacteriales; family Nostocaceae; genus Cuspidothrix. The sequence continues at coordinate 21 of JBJTTJ010000132.1, read as the reverse complement.
CTTTGAGTTTGTATGCTTGCA
>JBJTTJ010000131.1:0-27441 GCA_046080125.1 Cuspidothrix sp. | reverse complement strand
TGTCAGTTCTTTATCATCTTTTTTTAAATCACCCACAACCCAAGCAATTTTTTCATGGGTTAAAAGCTTAATATCTGCATACCCTCCTCCAGATGCATCCTCTGTGACAACATGATCTTTAGGATAATCAAGCAATCCTGCTAAAAAATCTCGGACATCTGGATTGTAGGATCTTTCTGGCCTATTCCACTCTAAAGCCAGCCATTTTTCTAATGGGTTCAGTGTTTTTTTTGATGGTCTACTATTTTTAGGCACAGTCTAACCTCTTTATATTTTAGTGATGATTGATATTCTAATATACAAGAGATTAGTATTATGCAATCTGCTTGCAGCAGCACCTCCCTATCCCTCACCCTTTACTTTCTATTTTAATAAGCGATCGCTACTAAATAATACTCAGTTGATTGCCTTACCTCTAACATTAGAATTATGAACAGGACTTACGCAAAATATCTCTCAAATCCTCTTTTCTTCGTTATCTTCGTTCCTATGCCTTCGGCACGCTTCGCGAACGTGGTTCATTATTCCGTGACTTGTGCGTAAGTCCTAATGAATATCAACAATCGCTTTAATATTATTACTGTTGGCTTCTCTAAAACTTAAACTTTGTATCTGTGTCATAAGTTATCAGAGATTGAAATAACAAACGATTTTTATTCACAAATCCATGTCCATAGAGGATGGGAAGATCCTTGCTGACGAATGCGATAAACTTGCTTTTGTAAATGTTGTTGTTCTTTTAATGGTAATCCCCAAAGAATATTGCGACTTTGCCAAACTAAAACGGAAGTTGTCATAGCCATACAAAAACTCAATCCCAGGCTAGATAGAGGATGAAAAATGATTGTATATCGTAATCCTACCCAAGTGAAATATTGAGACAGCAAAGAAATTTCGATCCGCAAGTTCCAGAGGCAAAAAGGCGCAATCAATAACCACAGACAGCAAACAAACAACCATCTGCCATATAGTTTCAGTCTATGTAGCTTTTGGATTTGTTGAGCAAAATTGGGGTCTAAAACTAATTCTTCTGGTTGAAGTGGTTCTTGGGATTTATCCATAGAAGAGCAAAAAACAATTCAAAATAATGCTGAGGACATATGAGAAGTTTTGGATCGGGGTTTTATGCACTTCATGATCCCCCCTAAACTCCAATTCTGGAAGGATAAGAATTGGGGGATCTACAAGTGTTTTATGGAATACGAAAAAGTTTTCAGACAATTTTAAAAAAACTGCTGCCCATCACCTATTAATGAATTTAACTTTCTGGGGAAGTTGCAGAGTTTTCAATTGAGTAATTTTCAGTACGTTCTCGCCACCAAATTAGTAATGTACTAGCAATGAAAATACTCGAATATGCTCCCATAATAAAGCCAACAATTAAGGCCAAGGAGAAATAATGGAGAGTTTCGCCTCCAAATAAGAAAATGGCAGTTAATGTCAGTAGAGTTGTTAAAGTAGTGTTAATTGACCTAGTTAAAGTTTGGTTAACAGCATCATCAACTACATCAGCAATGGGTTGTTGGGGATGAAGTTTAATAGTTTCCCGAATGCGGTCATAAATAACAACGGTATCATTGACGGAGAAACCTGTGATAGTTAGTAAAGCAACGATAAAGAGACTATCTACTTCTACGCCGAAAACTAAACCTAAAATGGAGAAAACACCAGTTGTGATCAGAATATCGTGAAATAAAGCCACGATCGCAAATACGGCATAATCCCACTGAAATCTCACAGCCATGTAGATAGTAATCCCAATAAAGGAAACTATTAAAGCTAACACCCCAGAAGTAAATAACTCTTTACCTAAAGTTGCACCAACAGAGTTATCTTGATTTTTTTTCTGGTCAAAAGCACCGACTTTTGCACTTAAAGCATTTTGTAACCTGATCCGCTGTTCAGCTTCAAGTTTTTTCGAGCGAATAGTAATACCATTTTCTACATTCTTATCTCCTATTTTTTCAGAGATTAATTGAATGCTGCTGTCTCCTATATCTTGGGATTTAGCCACCTCTCGCACAACATTAATATCTATGGGTTGGTCGCAGTTACCAGGTTGGCCACAGTCCCGGACAAATTGTAACCTTGTGCCGCCGATAAAATCCAGACTGGGACGTAGAGGTGCTTTAATATTGGGGTTCATGTAGGATATCACCATCGAGATTATCCCAGCCAGAATAATAATAGAGGAAATAGTCCACCACAGACCGCGTGCTTTGTTAATCTGTAATTTCATTGTGCCACCCCTGTTTTATTTGTTACTGGCACATTAGGAGCATAAAATTCTGTTTTCCGCAATGAGGGAATAGAAATGACTAAAAACATGAATGTGCGACTACAAGTAATTGCGGTAAACATACTTACCGCCACACCTAAAGCTAAGGTAAGAGCGAAACCTTTAACCAGACCTGAACCCAGCCAAAATAATGCCGCACAGGCAATCCAGGTAGTAACATTACTATCTAGAATGCTAGAAAAAGCGCGATAAAAACCGGATTCTACAGAACGGTATAAAGATTTACCTGCTTGTAATTCTTCTCTTGTGCGTTCAAAAATTAAGACATTGGCATCAACCGCCATACCAATACTGAGAATAAAACCAGCAATTCCCGGTAAGGTGAGGGTGACACTTAATAAACAGAATGCAGCCCAAGTGAGAATAGAGTAAATCAGCAAAGAGACATTGGCGATCATTCCTGGTAGTCTATAGTACAATACCATAAATACTAAGACTAAAGTTAGACCACCAATACCAGCATAGATACTTCTTTGAATACTGTCTTTTCCTAAAGTAGCACCTACGGTTCTTCTTTCAGCAATTTCCACAGGTAGAGGTAATGCACCGCCACGTAACTGCACCCCTAAATCATTGGCTTCTTGGGCTTGAAAATTACCTGTAATGATAGCTGAACCACCAGTAATACCAGTTTGTGCGTGTTCTACGCCTACAGTGGGTGAACTAATCAATTCATTATCCAGAAAAATCCCGATACTACGGCCTGTCCCAGCCAGGTCTTTTGTCAAGCCAGCAAACAGTTCACCACCTGTTTGATCAAATCGGATGGCCACATTCCAGTTAGTGCCTTGGTTGGGTTCACCGTAGGCATCCTTGAGATATTTACCAGTGAGGGGTGGATTGGTGCTTTCAAATAATTCGGCAATTGCTTGATTATTTTTATCAAACTCTTCTTTATTTTTATCAATCGCTGCTTGGTCTTTGGACTTCTTTGCTTCTTCCAACTTCTGTTTTAAGTCGTTTCTTGTTACCTGGAAAGCAAAAAGCTGAGTTTCTGTATTCTTTTTCTGGACACGGAACTCTAACTGCGCTGTTCCGCCTAATATCCGTTCGGCTTGTTCTGGATTGTTGACACCGGGCAATTGGACTAAAATTTTATCAGAATCTACAGTTTGAATTAAGGGTTCGGAAACACCAAGACCATTAATTCGCCCTTCAACGACTCTTTTCACAGCTTCCAATTCTCTTTCAGTGATTTGCTTGATTTCTGCCGTTGGTTTCACCTGAATGGTAAGCTGTGAGCCTCCCCGTAAATCTAGTCCCAGGGGTACGGGAATTGTGGCAATCACCGTCATAGCGGCGATTACCAAAACTATAATTAACGCTAATAGCGATCGCTGTTTTTGCATACCATCACTCACAACTGACAAAGGTTATAATAACGTTCTTTTTGCCAGTTGTGAGTAGAAGATTTCCGAGGCAGGGAGGCAGTAGTTCGATTCCCTTCGACTTTGCTCAGGTCAAATCGCTGACAACTGACAACTGACAACTATCTAAACTCGCAAAGCCACTATTTTCTGAACTGCTTCGATGATTTGCTCTGGTTGAACAATGGTTAACCGTTCCAGATTACCGTTATAGGGTGTGGGGATATCTTGGGAAGATAGACGCAATACAGGAGCATCCAATTCATCAAATAAGCGGTCATTAATAGAAGCGGTTAATTCTGCACCAATACCGCCTGTTCTCATACATTCTTCCACCACAATGACGCGGTGAGTTTTGCGTACTGATGCGCCAATAGCATCAAAATCTAAAGGTTTGAGAGAGATTAAATCAATTACTTCTGGATCATAACCTTGTTTTTCCAGAGATTTAACAGCTTGCAGCACATGATACCGCATCCGGGAATAAGTAAGAATTGTTACATCTTTACCTTGACGTACTACTTCTGCCTTATCTAGGGGTAGTACATATTCTGTTTCTGGTAGGTCTTCCTTTAAGTTATAAAGTAAAACGTGTTCAAAAAATAACACTGGGTTATCATCACGGATAGCGGCTTTTAAAAGTCCTTTAGCGTTATATGGCGTAGAGCAAGCTACAATCTTTAAACCAGGAACAGCTTGGAAATAAGCTTCTAGACGTTGGGAATGTTCTGCACCTAATTGTCTACCCACGCCACCAGGGCCACGAATCACCATAGGGATTTTAAAGTTTCCGCCGGAAGTGTAGCGTAACATACCCGCATTGTTAGAGATTTGGTTGAAGGCCAGGAGCAAAAAGCCCATATTCATGCCTTCAATGATTGGTCTTAAACCTGTCATAGCCGCGCCCACAGCTATCCCAGTAAAGCTATTTTCGGCAATAGGGGTGTCTAAAACTCGCAGATCACCATATTTTTGGTGCAAATCTTTAGTAACTTTATAAGAACCGCCGTAGTGTCCCACATCTTCGCCCAGAACGAATACGCTGGGATCTCGTGCCATTTCTTCGTCAATAGCTTCTCGCAGGGCGTTGAAAAATAGTGTTTCTGTCATTTAGACCTTGATTACAAATTGTCGTTATAGAATTTTATCGTGCCATTGTCCCAAATACCGTTAAGCGTAGCACTCTTGTTGAGAACATGAGAAACTCTTTATAATCAACTTTCAGCAAGTGGGAGGAGAAAAATGATGATACCGCAACTCAATTATTTTGATTCGATAGTTGCTTCCGCTTCATGGACTAAATTTCGCAGATTATCTAGTGTTTGGGTACTTACATCTTGCCATAAACCGCGCTGATTAGCCTCTAATAGTCTTTCCGCAATATCACGCAGTGCCCAAGGGTTTTTATCTTGAATAAACTCACAAACCGTAGCATCTTCTAAATAAGCTTGAACAATGCCTTGATACATATAATCTTCAACACATTGGGCAGTGGCATCGTAAGCAAAGAGAAAATCTACTGTAGCGGCCATTTCAAAAGCACCTTTATAACCGTGACGCATAACGCCGGCGATCCATTTAGGATTAACCACACGGGAACGATACACCCTGGCAATTTCTGATTTGAGTTGGCGGACTTGGGGTGCAGATGTGTTGGCATGATCACCAAAATAGGTGGTGGGGTTTTTACCTTGAAGAGAACGCACGGCAGCAGTTAAACCACCCTGAAATTGATAATAATCATCGGAGTCGAGTAAATCATGTTCTCGGTTGTCTTGATTATGCAGGACAACTTGCATTTGTTTTAATCGTTGTTCAAAAGAAGCAATATCTATTCCCTGTTCCCTATTCCCCTCTTTAGCAGAATAGGGGTAAGCACTCCAATTAATGTAAGCTTGGGCTAAATCCTGGTCATCTTGCCAGTTTTGGGAGGCGATTAAACCTTGGAGTCCAGCGCCGTAAGCACCGGGTTGAGAACCAAAAACGCGGTATTGCGATCGCTCTTGGGCTACCTCTAACAATAAACCCTCTTGAGTCCATTGTTCAGTTTCTTGACGTACTGTATCGCCTAAAGGATTTTGATCTGGTGGTTCATCTAAACATGAGACCGCTTTTACAGCTTGATCAAATAAAGTGATTAAATTGGGAAAAGCATCCCGGAAAAAGCCGGAAATTCTCAGGGTGACATCCACACGGGGACGACCCAGAATTGATAAAGGCAAAATTTCAAAATCTACAACCCGTCTCGCTGCACCATCCCACACAGGTTGCACACCGAGTAAAGCTAAAGCTTCGGCCAAGTCATCGCCACCAGTCCGCATGGTAGCTGTACCCCACACCGATAAACCCAGTGTTTTGGGATATTCTCCATGTTCTTGGGTGTAAGTTTCAATCAGGTTTTCCGCCGCTTTTCTCCCGACATCCCAGGCGGTTTCTGTGGGAATGGCGCGAATATCCACAGCATAGAAGTTTTTACCTGTGGGCAGAACTTCAGGGCGGCCGCGTGTAGGTGCGCCGGAAGCACCGCTAGGAATGTATTCACCATTGAGACCTCGTAATAGGTTGGTAATTTCTTCCTTAGTTTCTTGCAGTGCGGGGAGAAGTTTGTCCTGTATCCAGTTGAGGGTTAGAGTGAGGGGTGATTTTATGGTTTCTTCTGAACTGCACTCCGCACTCCCCAATTGTAAGGACGAACGGCCGTTCGCCCCTACACCCCCAGCGACTAAAAGGGCTGCTTGTTCTTCTAGGAGTTCGACAACATCACCTATGATCCGGCAGGATTTTAGCTTTGGGTATAAATGCGGGGGTAAGGAGACTGTTGTGGGGATGGTGAAGGGGTGGGAAAGGGGATCGGTGAGGGGATCTATGTCTAAGCCCCATTCTTGGGCTATGGCGCGGGTAATGCCGATGGAGTGGGGGTTGGGGATGCGAGCGATCGCTATAATTAGATCTCGCAGTTGTGTTCCCTGGGGACATCGGCCAAAAATATGTAAACCATCTCGAATTTGGGCTTCTTTGAGTTCACATAAATAACCATCGAGGGAGTTTAAAATTAAGGTTTCAAAGTTGGCAATGTCTTGGGGGTTGGTAATACCTAAATCTTGATAGAGGTTTTCTTTGATGACAAGTTCTTGAATGCGATCGCGGATTGCTGGCATTCTACTAGGATCTAAACTTTCGGCTTCGTAATATTCATCAATTAAATTCTCTACTTGTTGCAATGGTCCATATAATTCAGCCCTTGTCATGGGTGGTGTGAGATGATCAATAATCACAGCTTGTGCCCGTCTTTTGGCTTGGGAACCTTCACCGGGATCATTCACAATAAATGGATATAAATGGGGCATCGGTCCAAAAGCAATTTCTGGATAACAAATATTGGATAAAGCTACACTTTTCCCTGGTAGCCATTCTAAATTACCATGTTTGCCCAGATGAACTATAGCATCAGCCCCAAAAGATTCCCGCAGCCAATAATAAAAAGCTAAATAATCATGGGTTGGTTCTAAATCAGGTGCATGATAATTTAAACTTGGATCAATATCATAACCTCTAGATGGTTGAATCCCCACAAAAACATTACCAAATTGAATACCAGAAATTGTTAATTTTTGGATTGTATCTAAAAGAGGTTGTCCCCAACGGTCAATAATTTCTTTTTGGATGATTTCTGGTAAGGTAGAAAAATATTTTTGATATTCTGCTAATGATAAACTTTGGTTTACTGGTTTCCAATCTCTGCCTTCAGGATCATTAGTAACGCTAGATGTGAGAAGTTCAATTAATTCATCTCCATTTTCTGGAACATTTCCTACTTCATAACCGGCTAAATTTAAGGCTTTGAGAACTTCTATACAACTGGCAGGACTGTCCAATCCTACGCCATTGGCCAGGCGACCATTGGTGTTGGGGTAATTTGCCAAAATTAGAGCTATGCGCCGTTCTAGGGGTGGTTTTAGTCGTAATCTGACCCAGTTTGCAGCCAGTTGGGTAACAAATTCAATGCGATCGCTCACTGGTTCATAAACTACCACATCAGTTTCTAATCGCTCATTTCGTGTTTGCAACTTTTTAAAGGATACAGCCCTAGTAATAATCCGCCCATCTACTTCTGGTAATGCCACATTGATTGCCATATCACGAGGCGTTAAACCTTGTGTTTGTCCTTGCCATTGTTCTACAGAACTAGCACAAAGAATTACTTGTAAAACAGGTACATTTAATTTTTCCCACAGTTCGGTTTGTGGTGTTTCTGTTTCTAAACTGGCTAGGGAAAAACTGGTAGTATTGATTAATAAACTCAAATTTTGCCCATCTTGATTTGTCAATAATTCACATAATCTTTCACTCACACCAGGTTCACGCAATGAGGAAACAAACACCGGCACAGGTCGTAAATTTTTCTCTAGCAAAGCTGCACATAAATCATCAATAACTTTAGTATTTCCTGCTAAATAATGGGCGCGATAAAATAAAATACCAACTTCAGACCGATTGTTTATTTCTTCTTCTTCTCTCTCGTGAATTCTTTCATACAATCCCACACGGGGGATGAATTGCGGTGGTGGCGGATTAAATCTTGTGAATAAGGCTATATCTGTGATAAATTTTAAGGCGTTGCAGAAGTTTTCTGTGCCACCTGCTTGAAAATATTGCCAAACTTTATTAACAATTTCTTTAGAAACCGTAGACTTAGAGATTAAATCAGGATTAAACCCATCATCTCCCGGTATGACGATTAGGGTTGTACCATTACGGTGTACAATCTCTTCTATGACTTCTAAACCATAAGCCCAGTATGAACTTCCTCCCAGTAGTCTCAGAACAATGACTTGGGCAGATTCTAAAACTTCTTCACTATAAGCATCTATACTTATTTGTTGCTGTAGTTGTAATAGGTTGGCTACTCGAACTGATGGAAATTGGGGCGGTAATTTGGGGACTACGGCGGACAGGGTTTGAATATCCGTATCTGCTGCTGTAATCAATATAAAAGGGGCGGGAGTTTGGCTGATGAAAATTAAACCTTCTGACTGATTCCATCCTCCTGGTGTGGCATTTATACGGTGCATAATTGGTAATTGGGGATTGGTGATTGGTAATTGGTCATGGGAAAAGACTAATTTTAACTCCTTTGTTCTTCTACTTCTCTTCTCCCCCACTATTCATTACATTTTTGACAATGCTTGTTTTTCCTGATTTGGGTTTTTCTAAAACCTTACCTTTGAGTCTATTTAGTCAACTTGGGGAATTGTTACAAGAAATGGCTCTAAACAAGGGGCAAGATGCTTTTATTTTAACACAAGCTGTGCTTGCAAGAGTAAAAACTCCTTTAGAATGGCAGAGGCAAAGATTTAAGTTGATTTTGTCTCCAGGTTTTAATGCGCTTTTGATGGGTAATTTACAACCAACAGCAGCAGGAGAAAAGACTCAGGTAAATACCAGCTTGACATTTCATCCTGATGCGATCGCTTTATTTATATCGCAATTAGGCATATTATTAAAATATGATACCTATACTTGTAAAATTCTTGATCAATATCGTCGAGATATTGCCGCTAATGATCCAACTTTGCAAAGTCAATTTACATTATTATTATTAGAATATTTCCTACCCCATTCTCCATCCCCTACTAATACAGAATCTACCACAACTTGTCAAGACGTAGAAGATGGACTGAAAAAACAAATAGCCCAAGAGCAACTTTTAAACACAGTTACTACACAAATTCGTAAAAGTATTGATTTGCCCGTAACCATGAATAACACATTAACTCAAGTGCGTGAGTTTTTAGATTTAGACAGATTAGTAATTTATAAATTTGAATATACTAAATTTAAAGCAGAAAGTATACTAATTAATTCCCAAGCAAATATAGATACCAATTATGTACCAAGAGGTTGTGTCATTTATGAAGTCTCTGCGAAAAAAGATATACCTTCAGTTTTAGATTACCAAGAAGAAAATTGCTTTCAACCTCATACACAATGTTGGCAAAAATACCGTCAAGGTTTTATATTAGCCGTTAATGATATTGAAGAAACATATCTTCTAGGAACTTGCTTATTAAATTTTCTACGAGAAATTAAAGTTAGAGCTAAATTAGTAGTCCCAATTATATTTGAAAATAAGTTATGGGGATTATTAATTGCCCATCAATGTTATATCCCCCGTGAATGGTATGAAAATGAGAAAAAATTACTAACCGCTATTGCCGAAGAATTAGCTATAGCTATTAAGCAAACCGAGTTAATGCAATCTTTAACCCAAGAAAAACAAACTCTAGAACAACGAGTAATTGAAAGAACAATTGCACTAAGGGAAGCCCTAATTGCTGCTGAAGCTGCCAGTCGGATTAAAAGTGAATTTCTAGCTACTATTAGTCATGAATTACTAACACCTCTAACTCATGTGATTGGGATGTCTTCTACATTATTAAGCTGGCCATTGGGTGAATTAAGCACCAGACAAAGAAATTATTTACAAACAATTCATGATAGTGGTGAACATTTATTAACCATGATTAACGACATTCTCGATTTATCTCAAATTGAGGCAGGAAAAACAGTTTTACATATTTCCGATTTTTCCTTAATCAAAATAGGTCAAAATATGTTAGAATCACTCCAACAAAAAGCCATCAGTCAAAAACTGACCTTAAAATTAGATTTACAAATTAATCCCACACAAGATAAATTTACTGCTGATGTCCATAGAGTTGAACAAATTCTCTGGAATTTATTAACTAATGCGATTAAATTTACTCCAGAAGATGGAACTGTGACTTTACGAATTTGGATAGAGGATAATACTGCTATTCTCCAAATAGAAGATACAGGTATTGGTATAGCAGAAGAAAAATTACCACTATTATTTGAAAAATTCCAACAACTTGATACACCCTATCGCCGACGCTATGAAGGTACTGGTTTAGGTTTAGCCTTAACTAAACAACTGGTAGAACTACATCGAGGTAGAATTGAAGTAGAATCTACTGTAGGAATAGGTTCTATTTTTACTGTGTGGATACCAAAACAATTAAAAGTTATCAGAGTTAAAAATGACTAATTTAAGCAAAGGATTAATCGTTTCCTGTCAAGCACCCGTAAATTCTCCATTACATGATCCCTATGTAATTACCGCTATGGCACAAGCCGCAGTTAATAATGGGGCTGTAGGGGTAAGAATTGATACGCCTATTCATATTCAAGCAGTGCGCCAAAAGGTTCAAGTACCAATTATCGGACTATGGAAACAAATTATTACAGGTTCGGATGTATACATTACTCCTCTGTATTATCATGCTGTTGCTGTGGCGGAAGCTGGTGCAGATATTATTGCCATAGATGCCACTACCAGAAATCGTCCTGGGAATGAAAAGTTAATAGATATTATTACTTTAATTCACGAAAAATTAGAAAAGCCAGTGATGGCAGATGTAGATACTTATGAAGCGGCAAAATTAGCTGTTGATGCTGGTGCGGATATTGTGGGAACAACTCTATTTGGATACACCGCAGCAACTCAAAACTATTCCCCTCCGGGTTGGGAATTACTCACCCAAATAGTAGATAATTTAGATACTTTTGTAATTTGTGAAGGTGGTATTTCTTCCCCAGAAATGGCGAAAAAAGCCTTAGATTTAGGTGCTGATGCTGTGGTTGTTGGTGGGGCAATTACGGGTATTGATTTGTTAGTTAAAGCTTTTCATGAGGCGTTAGAAAAATAAAATGTAAGAGCAGGAGGCAAGAAGCGATTGTAAGATAGATAAGGTAAACTTGGTAAACAGTGAGATTTGTTAGTTTACCTTAACATTAAATTAGACAAACTAAACAGAAAAGAAACTGTTTCTAGTTAAAGAACCTGTAGCTATTGTACCAGTTATACCTGTGACATTAATTAACAAGTCGTTGCTAGAATTGAAGGCAGCAAGACTATCATTAACTGATAGATAAGTACCGCCGTTCCAACCAAAGAATACAGCTTGGTTAACGGCTAAAGGTTGTGTTCCAGTAAGATTGGGATTAGCATCAGCATAAGCAGCGATCGCTCTTTTCTCCGTAAGTACTGCACGCTAGTATGACCTACTACAACAGAACAAAGCCATAGAGCAATGAGGTATAACCATTACCAATACATATCGTACCACGTGATTTCTGATTTTTATAACTGTGTAGAAATATTCACAAATGTGTATGATACGGGCTAATTTATAAAATATGAAAACCTGATCCTTGTGTGCAGTAATTCAGGGGTAATTCATGAGTTACCCCTACATCGAGAATAGTCATGTCTAAGAAGAGCGATCGCCACCTCAATATCAGAAACTGTTGTCAAGAAGCGATCGCACTTTGAGTAAAATTTACTAAAATAGAACAAACTGATGTTGTAATTAGCTAAATTATTTTGCTGTTTATTTGGATAATGAATGCAAGCAAGATGCTTGCGCTACTGTATTCTTGGGTAGGGTAATTCATTAATTATCCCTGTATCGAGAATAGTCATGTCCAAAAAGAGCGATCGCACCACAACCTCAACATCAGAAACTATTCATTTAACTCATTCGCAGCACATAAAACCTCTTGGTAAAGTTGATTACTTACCCGAAAACTTGCCTGGGAAATTAAATCATTCATCACCGGTTTAACTGCGTGAATTAATCCTCTATGTTTAGCAATTAACAGAATACCTAACACTCCCATAATTGATAATCCTAAACGAGTAGCTTCTCGTCTCCCCAAACGTTCATCAATTAATAGTTCATTTGCATTCAATTCCAGCGCGAGAGTAATAGCTTCTGCTTCACCACGATCTAGGTTTTGTTTACTTCGTAAAAGTTCTACAAATTCTAAATTACTTGTCTGTTGAATTTCAACCCATTCTAGAGAAAGTACAGATGAAATACGGCTATCTTCATTGCTTGAATTTGTTAATTCTTCTGCAACTGCTTGAGGAATGACGACTATAGTGTAAATTTCTCGCAAAAGTGACAAACAACCAACAATAGCTAGACTACTTAAAGGAGAAGTATCACTAACAACAATCATAACCAACCCTTTTGTTGCAGATGCTGAATATCCTCCTGAAACTCAGCTACATCATAGTGAATAGATATTCCCCGTTCAGCTATCAAACGTTGAAACTTGAGTTGACTTATTGCCAACAACTCACTAGCTTTTCCCAAACTGATTTTGTCTTGTTGAAATAACATAATGACAATTTGCTGTAAAAATTCGTCCTCTGATAAACCACTTGCTTTCACAATTTCTTCAGAAATTACTAAACTCATTTTTCCTCCAGCAATTATTATTAATAACTTTTACTATTCGTTGCCGTTGTTTTTATTTTAGGCAATATTGATAAATTTGGTAAATTCGTAAATCCTGTCTATAGGATACTCTTAACCTAGTCTCTTGTAAAGAAGCGATCGCACTTTGAGTAAAACTTACTAAATATTTACTACTGATTACAAAGCTTGCTGAAGCGGTGCAATTGATGATCATCGCACTCCGGGGTAATGGTGGGCATTACCCGCCCTAAAATAGTAGCTATCACAATCAACAGAGAAAATATGGTTCAAGCATTACTAAAACCTGTAACCTTTGAGCAATTCGCCCAATGGTATCCAGACACAGGCATACACTATGAACTGCATAACGGGATAATTGTTGAGATAAACCAACCGTCAGGAGATCATGAAATGGTAATTGCTCTACTAAGTCGTAAATTGACGATAGAAGTAGATAAGAAAAATCTTCCTTATGTAATTCCTGAAAGTGCCTTTGTTAAACTAGAAAACACAGAATCAGCTTACTGTCCTGACATCGTAATCTTGAATCCCCTCAATCTGGTAAATGAACCTCTATGGCAAAAACACTCAACACTCACCCAATCGGCATTAGTACCAACTGGCAGACAGATTATGCAAACAAAGCAAATGATTATGAAGCGATGGGAATACCTGAATACTGGATTTTGGATTATTTGGGATTGGGTGGTAGAAGATTTATTGGTAGTCCTAAACAGCCAACCTTGTCCATTTATTCATTGATTGATGGGGAATATCAGGTTTTTCAGTTTAGAGGTGATGAGGTGATAGCTTCCCCAATGTTCCCAGATTTAGGGCTAACTGCCAGGGAAGTTTTGCTGATTCAGTAACAGGTGTTTAAGTAGTTGGACAAAATTAAATTCACTGGTTGAGATAGGGAACAGGGGAGAGAGTTTTGGGCGATTTGACTTTTCTTCACATACCCTTAAATTTTTTGGTTTACTTACTTACAGCAGGCCATTTCCAAATAAAAAGGCGGGAAAACCCCGCCCTCAAGTACCTAATACAACTGCATAAAAAGATGAACTGCTTACAGCAGCGTTTCGCTATCGAATTTTGTGGGATGGACATCCTGCCCGCTTTGTATTATCAGGCGATAAAATGCGTGAACTACAAGGAATTTTGGGATATTTTTTTACTTGAAAATATCTAACTCAATACCCAGCTAACTAAAGTTCTGACACCAAAACCGGTTGCCCCAGTGCTGTTATAGCCATGTTCCTTATCTGCCCAAACAGGTCCGGCAATGTCTAAATGCGCCCAGGGTGTATCCTTAACAAACTGCTTGAGGAATAAAGCCGCAGTAATAGAACCGCCATAACGCGGTCCAGTATTTTTCATGTCAGCAATGCCAGATTTCATCCCTTCAAAATACTTATCTTCCATGGGCATGCGCCAAATTTTCTCACCTGCTTTTTCTGAGGCCGTTTGCAGTTGGGTAGCTACCGTATCATCAGGTGTAAATAAACCGGCGATATCATCACCCAAGGCTACTACACAAGCACCTGTAAGAGTTGCTAAATCAACGATCGCATCTACACCCAACTTATCAGCATAGACCAAGGCATCAGCCAAGGTTAAACGCCCTTCAGCATCGGTGTTATTAACTTCGATAGTTTTGCCATTTGATGCGGTCAGGATGTCTCCTGGGTGCATAGCCTTACCGCTAATCATGTTTTCGGTAACAGCAGAGATAAAGTGAACTTCTACATCAGGTTTCAATTGGCCGATAGCCTTAGCCGCGCCTAAAGTGGCAGCAGCCCCACCCATATCCATTTTCATGGTTTCAATACCGCTACCAGCACCTTTAATATTTAACCCACCAGAATCAAAAGTTAAACCTTTACCAATAATTGCTAGTTTACGTCTAGGTGTGGTGGTTGGTTTGTAGATGAGATGAATGAATTTAGGTGGTAATTCCGAGGCTTGGGCAACTCCTAAAAACGCCCCCATACCTAGTTTTTCGCATTCTTCCCGTTCTAAAATTTTCAGTTCTAAACCGTGTTCGTCAGCGATCGCTTGGGCAGTTTGTGCCATAGTAATAGGTGTCACCGCATTTGCTGGGGCTGCTACTAACTGCCTGGCTAAAATCACACCGGAAACAATTTGATTAGCGCGGGTAATAGGGGCTTCTTGTCCTGCTAAACCGAGTAAATCAATATTTTCAACTTGGGGATTTTTATCTTCAGGTTCGGATTTAAAGCGAATATCTTGGTAAAGTGCTAATTTTACACCTTCAGTAATAGCTTGGGCTGTGGCGGCGGGGTCATTATTCCACAGTGGTAAGCTAATGGCTAGAGTTTTGGTTTTTTGCTTTTTAGCGGTTCTTGCCACAGTAGCTGCAACATGGCGTAAACCTTCTAATTTCAGCCCCTCCGGTTTCCCTAAACCGACCAAAATCACCTTACGTACTGGATGAGTCGCGCCTAAACGAATGACGATGGTGGTATTTGCCTTACCTGTAAATTCTTCTTCGGCAATAATTTCCCGGAAAATTCCCGCGCATTTATCATCTAAAGTGGCCAAATCACCTGTTAACTCTACTGCGTCTTCAAACACGCCAACGGCTAAAGTGTCACCAGTCCAATCTAATAATGCTGTATTTGTCGGTTGAATCGTCATTTTTGTAAGTTATGTCTATCGTCCTTCTTGTACCAGTATTGCTCAAATTTTTGGAATCATGGGCTTTTTATGCAACGTCTTGACAATCTGCTAAGATCACAGAATAGTTGATAAACGTTCAGTTTACAAAGTTTTATCAGTCTGTTGCCCAGAAAATTATTATTATGCCTAAAGAAATTCATCAACCCCAGCTACCACCCACCGGTATCATTGAAACTGTAACTAATGTTGCCTTTGAAAACTGGTTTGAATATCCTGTCAGGGCCCAACCTCATCATACTGACTATGGGGGTATAGTTTGGCATGGTACATATCTGACCTGGATGGAGGAAGCACGGGTAGAATCTTTGCGTTCTATTGGCATTGAATTTGCTGATTTGGTCGCTTTGGGTTGTGATTTACCTGTTGTGGAGTTGTCGGTTCGTTATCATCGGTCTGTACAGTTAGGGATGTCAGTCATAGTAAGAACACGAATGGCTGAGGTGACAGGAGTGCGGATGAATTGGGATTATAAAATTGTTTCTCCTGATACCCAAGATTTATATCTTACTGCTCAAGTTACCTTAGTGGCACTAGATCGGGAAAAGGGTAAAATTATGCGTCAGCTACCACCTGCTGTTCAAGATGCTTTGTCGAAGATATCCGCTTCTGGCAAGATTGGATAATTGGGGTTTGCACCAAAAAGTTATTTTTACAGCTAGAAGTATGAACTACGAAATAGCACGGAAACTACTCATAGATCAAATGATCAGCGCGGATAATCCTGATGCACTGTTAAATCGTTTACAGCAGGGTAAACCTCCTGTTCCTGGTCAAGTTACTTCGATTCTGTTAGCTTTAAAGGTGGTATTTGAAGCTGTGAAAGCTGTACCTACTTTGGATAGAGAATTGGTTTACTGTTTATATCAGTTGGCTGTGAAGGGGCAAAAGTTGTTTACAGCAGGAAGAAAAGCAGGTGTGGATTGGCCACCTCTACTGAATCAAGATTTAGTAAGGATTTCCCTGGGGGCTGAAAGTATTTTTTCTGGTACGTGGCAAACTTTATAAGTAGTCGTGCAAAATAAATTTCATAGTTAGGAGAGGGCACAGGCAAGGTTTACAGAGATTTTTTCGTTAATAACTATGTGCAATTAATTTGGCCTGGGTACTTAGTAGGATTCATGGAAAAACTAACTACGGAAGCATGAATTGTCCCCAGCAAGGATTTGGTAATTTTGTATATTTAGTTACTAGTAGATTTCTATTCCTGTGTGATTATATTCTGTTTGTACAGTGAATTAACGGGTTCTTAATTCTGTTTCTAATTTATTAATATCGGCTTTGAGTAAGACAGTGATGTTACCTGTGATGGCTTTACCCTGTTTAGGCTGGGCAATTTCCACCCAGTACCCATAGCGATCGCCTATTCGCAATTGTCCCTGTAAAACTTCCTTCATCGGTGTTTTTGCTAATCTGGCTGTATTAATTGTACTTTGATCAGGGTATTGATACACTATTTGAGCGTCATTATAATCTTGATACACATCTAAACTATAAATCACTCGTAAAGATTCTTCTAATCTTGTTATTGTAATGCCATTGACAGCATCAAACATGGTCATGCGTTCATTACGAATTGTACTACGGTCTTTGGTAAATGTGACTCTACCGGCAGGTAATACGGAGGCTTGGAAGGTGAATCTTTGCGCTGCTGTATCACTTTTACTGACAAATAATTTCTCTCCTTGTCTGGGTCTGAGGGTCGGATGGCTTTGAATCCATGATTTTACCTCTTCTGTCGTCTCTCCGGGTAAGGCTTTGGCAGAGAAACTTAATAGTATTTCTATTGATAACAAAGGTATAAAAAATAAAGGTAAAATCAATAAGGAAAACGGAATTCCGTTTTGATCGCAGCGATTTATACCGGATTGTTTCAGTGACTTTAGTAAAGATTGTTTGCTCATTTTTTTAGTTATACATCGCTACTTTAATGACTTGACGCGCCTTCATATCCATGAATACCTGTTCTAGATCCTGTAAAGGTCGCTGTTCACTAATGAGTAATTCAAAAGGAATTGTACCACTAGCAATGAGTGATAAAGCTGATTTTACATATTCTGGTGTATTGTGAAATACACCTTTAAGAGTAAGTTCACTATAATGCAGTTGTTCCGTGTTGACCTTAATTGTGGTATCTTTTGGACAACCACCAAATAAATTGATAGTTGCACCGGGACGACCGCAAGCGATCGCTGTTTCCCAAACACTGGGTACACCTGTAGCCTCTATAACCACATCCGCACCCCAACCGGAGGTTAATTCTCTCACTATATGGGGAATATCCGTAACTTGATGATAGTTAAAAGTCTTGGCTGCACCTAACTTTTCCCCAATTTCTAACCGTAAATCATTCCCACCCCAGAGGATAATCTCAGTATTTTTACTTAATACAGCAACAAACATTAAACCAATTGCCCCATCACCTAAAACTACTACTCGATCTTGCGGTTTGATACCGGCACGGGCAATACCATGTAAGACACAGGCCAGAGGTTCAGTCATGGCGGCCAAAGCCAATGGCAGTTGATCGGGAACGGATAGCAAATTATGCTGAACAATGGGCGCGGGAATTTTCATGTATTCTGCAAATGTGCCATTATTCCAAGTTAAATGGGGACATAAGGAATATTCTTGGCGTTGACAAAAGAAACATTTCATGCAAGGGGCGGAATTATTAGCCACCACGCGATCGCCTACCCGCCAATTAGTTACTCCAGTCCCAAGCGCAACAATTCGTCCCGCACCTTCATGACCAAATAGTGTGGGGAGTGTCAACATTTTAGCATGGCCACCACGTCGCCATACCTTCAAATCCGTGCCACAAGTGGTGGCCACCTCCACCTGAATCACCACTTCACCTGCTTGGGGAGTGGGATCGGCAACTTGTTCCAGGCGTAAATCCTCTTGTCCGTAGAGTAATGCTGCTAACAAAGCGTTTCACCCATAAATAAAGAAGTAGGGGCGCAGTGTTTGCACCCAGAAGTAAAACTGATACTATACTATCAGAATTAATTAAACAGAGATCTGTACCATATTTAATGTCAGCAGGATATATTTTGTATTTAAAATGGGTAAACTATCACTGAACAATCTAAGAACTTAAAGCAGTTTGAGGTAAAACTTCTTGATTCCGGGTTTCTAAGTTAGATTTAGATACACCATTTACAGTTAATACGGGCACTTCCTGTCTACAGGAAAGACAAAACCAATAAACTTCATGATGGCGGACATGGCGCAAAACCGAACTACCACAACATGGGCAGGTGTTAACTATAATACTCATACCAATGTCCTCCTTGTCAAAATTACACCCAGATAATGCGAGAATTGATCTCAGCACTACTCTTAAACAATTCCAAATTCTAGATTTACACTTGATTTGATCGCGGTCATTTTTGGCAGTCTTTTATTCACAATTCTCATTTCCCCACCTTGGAGAAATTAATGAGCAAAAAACTATCAACAAATGCTAAATTAACGCAATTTTTCAGATATTTCACTGAACCTGCTTTTCTGTCAAAACAATGGAAAACTGTGGGAATATTACTCAACTATAAACCAGTATAGACTCTGTTCATCTATCTTGGGGATCATAACTATATATTTTTTATGAGATAATTACTTTACCTTAATTTTACCTTCATTTTGATAATTAAACCATGAAAATTGCTACTTGGAATGTTAATTCAGTTCGTACACGTCTAGCGCAGGTTATCAATTGGTTAAGAGAAAATCCCGTAGATGTTTTGTGTTTACAAGAAACTAAAGTCATAGACCAGGACTTTCCCGACACCCCATTTCAAGAGTTAGGCTATTATCCGTATATTTTTGGTCAAAAATCTTATCATGGGGTAGCTTTAATCAGTTGTCAACCTTTAACAGATGTAATTAGGGGTTTTAGCCCTATTTTACCAGAATTATCTTCAGGATGGGACGAACAAAAACGAGTAATTTCCGGTGTGTTAGATGGAGTTAGAATTGTGAATCTTTATGTTCCCAATGGTTCATCTATTGGTAGTGAAAAGTATGAATATAAGTTAGCTTGGTTAAAAATACTCAGGGAGTATTTACAGGTACTACTATTCTCCAATCCTGCTATTTCTATGTGTGGTGATTTTAATATTGCCTTAGAGGATATAGATATTAATGATCAAGTAAAGATAGATAATCATATCATGGCATCAGAATTAGAACGCCAAGCTTTACGGGATATTCTTAGTTTAGGTTTTGCAGATGCTTTTCGGAAATTTCACACAGGAGGTGAAAATTATAGTTGGTGGGACTATCGTACTGCTGCTTTTAAGCGTAATCTAGGCTGGCGCATAGATCATCATTATCTTACACCAAATTTGTACGCACGCGCTCAAAGTTGTATCATTGATGTTGCACCTCGTAAATTAGTCCAACCAAGTGATCATACCCCAGTTCTTGTAGAATTTTAATTATAAATTAACAGCAGATTGCATATTTGTGGGGTATAAACTGGACAACCAAAATCCAAACAGCAAGGATGTTTTACTTCCTACCTTCTACTTTGAGAAGTCGGGGATATTGTTGTTCATAACTCCCGATTGCTATATGTAGTTTGGGTTAGGGAAATTTTAATCCCACATTTCCATATTTTTTTATGTTCCCTATTCCCTATTCCCTATTCCCTATTCCCTATTCCCTATTCCCTTTACCTTCCCAACAGTAAACCTCTGAAAAAATAAATCATGTTTGTTAAGATTTGTTCTATCCATAATATAGACTGGTCTAACCATTCTAGAATTTGTTCTAATGGGTGTTTTTCATAACCCAAGGAAGTAGCAGAAACATCAATCCAGTCAGGCTTAAAATTAAATTTTGGGCTAGTTTGACTGGCTGTTTCTTCAAATTGCTCATTTTTAGATGGCGGTGCTTTCTGACCTATTTTATCTGGGATATTTGATAATCCCCATTGCGATTGAGGTGCCCAGAAATCATCAAGATGATCTATAAATGGTTTTCGTGGTATACTTGTAAATACAGAATCTTGTTGATCAATGTTACTGTTGCTACTACCATATAAATCATCCCATGTTAACCAAGGATCAGCAATGGTATTATCATTGTTTAAATCGTTAATTGCTGTGAAAAGTGGTTGATAGTTAGATGTGATTGGCAGTTTTTCTACTGGAAAATTTGTGCCAAGATAATCATTTCTACTACCAAAAAAGTAATTGACTGCGGCCGTAATTAAATCGGAAATATTCGATTTTTGAGTGCTTAAACTATCATGGTTAACTGTTAAATTATGAATAATTTCTTCACTGTGTTGTCGGATGGGGACTAAAGCGGTAGTCTCTAAATTGGCAATTAATTGATCGAGAACTGTGAAAAATTTGATAGGATTTAAAAGAGATTTTTTTGATATTGTAGAATCTTCCTGTGTGAGTTTATCCAGAAGCAAATCAATTTTGGGTAATAGTTCTTTTCCCTGGGGAACAATTAACTTTAAAGAATACTGATATTCCTTAATTTCACTATTAATTCTATCCCTTAGTTTGGTGTTCTGCTGAGGAGTGAAAACATCAAAAATCCGATTATCCGCGCTGACTAATACCAAATTTCGGGTTTGTAATTCTATGGCAATTCCCTGTACTGTGGGAATATGCTGTTGAAGGGTATGTTCTGAAGTGGGAGATTTTTGTTTGGGAAAAACTTTTTCCCACAAAGATCCTAAAAATGTGAGAGGATTGGTTTTAGGCGTGGATGGAATATCCGCATTTCCAGGAGGCAGATTTTTGACTATATCTAATATATGCTGAATTGGTTCGTCACTGGCAGGAGGATTTGCTGATTCTAATTGTTTTGTGGTTTCATTCTGTTGCAAAAATTGGTACAGTGGATAAATTAGAGAACCTACACCCCCTCGAGCCCCAACCCGCAAATTCTTAAATGTGCTCTCCCATTTTTGCGTCAACTTGCGGGAATGGTGGTGGACAAAGTTAAAGAGTTTGCTTTGATAGCGATTGGAAGAACTAGACGACATGATGATAATATGTAAGTTATGGCGTTGGGTGATCAGAATTAAAAATTAAAACCGGATTGATTCTGACTTGGTATATTCTTCTGCATATTATTTTATTCCCAATATGACTTTTTCTATACCCTCATTAAATACCAAATCTATATCCACAGCTATTGAACATTTACGTTCCTGTTGTCAGGTTGATATCATGTCAGATTGGCGATATCAGAAAACTGACAGGGTAACTACTGATTTTATCCCATTTAGTTTAACTGATTGGCAACCTGTGGCACTAAATGAAAAGGGTCATATTTCCTGGACTGGAGGAAAACAGGTATTATGGTTGGTGCAAAAATTCTCTGTTCCTGAGAGTTTACATAATTTCCCGTTAACGGGTTTGTCTTTGCGGTTGGCTTTGGTATGGTGGGCAGATACGGCGGCAGTATATATTAATGATAAGCTAGTATTGACCGGTGATTTGTTTGATTCTTCCCCACGAGTGTTGTTGAGTCCTAGAGTCACTCCTGGTGAAGAGTTTACCATAGCTTTGTGCTTGGTGAGTCCGGGACATTGTGATGGGGCTTTGATGCGATCGCTTGCAATTTTTGAGTCTACAGATTATGATCATCCCGATGCTGGGTTTATTGCTGATGAGTTAGCAGTTACGGAAATTCTTTTAGAAAACTTCGCACCGGAAAGGTTATCAAGTTTAGCAACAGACGTTGAACAAGTCACAAACCGCAAGGACGCAGAAAATCAAGATTGGCAAACATATATAGTTAATCTAAGACAAATTTATATTGGTTTAACAGAGTGTATCAACGCCCAAAAATATAAAATCAACCTATTGGGTCATGCACACCTAGACTTAGCATGGTTATGGCCTGTAGAGGAAACTTGGAAAGCAGCACAAAATACCTTTGAGTCAGTTTTAAAATTACAAGCAGATTTTCCCGAATTAATTTTCTGTCACACCACACCAGCGTTATATGCTGGGATTGAACAAGACCATCCCGACTTGTTTCAAAAAATTCAAAACCAAGTAAAAGCGGGAAAATGGGAAGTTTTGGGAGGTTTTTGGGTTGAACCAGATTTGAATTTAATTGCGGGTGAGTCCATAGTTCGTCAGTTATTATATGGACAAAGGTATTTTTTACAGAAGTTCGGAAAAATATCTTCTGTAGTATGGGTTCCTGATACCTTTGGTTTTTGTGGGACCTTACCCCAATTTTTTGCAAATGCGGGAATTGAGTTTTTTGTGACACAAAAACTCCGCTGGAATGATACAACTAAATTTGATTATGGCTTATTTTGGTGGCGATCGCCTGATGGCAGCCAAACACTAAGTTTTATGTCCGCACCTATCGGTGAAACCATCGAACCTGTAAAAATGACCAAGTATGCTTGTGAGTGGAAAACCCAAACAGGTTTACAAAATTCCCTTTGGCTTCCCGGTGTTGGTGATCATGGAGGTGGCCCAACTCGTGATATGCTAGAAACTGCGAGACGATGGGCACACTCTCCCATTTTCCCCAAGTTAGAATTTACAACCTCCGAAAAATATTTGCAACAAACAACGTCCCCAAATGAAAATCTACCAGTTTGGGAAAACGAACTTTATTTAGAATTTCATCGCGGATGTTATACTACCCACGCAGACCAAAAACGTTGGAATCGCCAATCTGAACATCTATTATATAGTACAGAATTATTTGCCACCTTAGCAAATATCCTCACCGGTGCACAATTCCCCCAAGCAGAAATAGCAACCGCGTGGAAAAAAGTTTTATTTAACCAGTTTCACGATATTTTACCTGGTTCTTCCATTACCCAAGTTTACACCGATGCTCTACCAGAATGGCAAGCAGTAGAAAACCTGGGAACAGAAATCCTACACCAGTCATTAATAGAGATCACATCTGCAATTAACCTACCACAATCACCCCACCCACAGAGTATCCCCGTCATAATTTTTAATTCCCTTAACTGGGAACGTTCGGAAGTCGTCACCGTGAACCTACAGGAAATCATGACTCTAGATTATCCCACCTGGAAAGTCTGCGACATTGCAGGAAAAGAAATCCCCTCCCAACAAATTGAAAACTGCTTATTATTTTTCGCAACCGTCCCATCTATAGGTTACAGCATCTTCTGGCTTTCCCCATCTTCCCCTCAACCCAAAATATTCCCGAAAAACTGGATTTTAGAAAATCAATATCTACAAATTCAGGTTGACCCCAAAACCGGAGATTTAAAAAGTGTCTTTGACAAAACCCAACAGAGGGAAATTTTAAATGGACTAGGAAACCAAATCCAAGCCTTTAGCGATAGTGGCCAATATTGGGATGCTTGGAATATCAACCCCGATTATAACACAAAACCCTTACCACCAACCAAATTAAAATTAATTCAATGGCAAGAATATGGAAAAATTCAACAACGTTTGCGGGTAGTGCGTCAACTCGGAAAATCGGAATTTTGTCAAGATTATATTTTAGAAGTTGGTTCACCACTTTTGAAAATAGTTAATACTGTAAATTGGCAAGAAAGTCAGGTATTAGTTAAAACAGCATTCCCTCTCAATCTCCAAGCCGAATTTGCCACATATCAAATCCCCTGTGGTGCTATCCGTCGTCCCACAAATCCCCAAACGCCCACAGAGCAAGCAAAATGGGAAGTACCCGCCCTGCATTGGGCAGATTTAACCACAGATAAATCTACGGAAAAATACGGAGTTAGCTTACTCAATGATTGTAAATATGGTTACGATGCCCAATCCGATCAATTACGCCTGACATTATTAAGAAGTCCCAACTGGCCAGACTCCCAAGCAGATAGAGGAATACATAAATTTACCTATAGTTTGTACCCCCATTTGGGAAGTTGGGAAGAAGCGGAAACTGTTAAACGTGGTTATGAGTTAAATGTACCTTTTCAAGTATTAGTAAATCCAGCCAATTACCAATCTAGTGTGAATGGTTGTCAAAGTCAAAGTTTTCTAAATTTATCAGCAGATAACTTGATTTTAATGGCATTTAAACCCAGTGAAGATGATTTAGACAAGTTCATAATTCGTTTCTATGAATGTCATGGCAAAACAGCAGATTTATCTTGGGAAAACGATTTTTTAACATTAGAAGCATCAATGGATTTACTGGAAAATCAGATAACACCATCAGCAATGACAAAGATTCACCCTTGGAAAATCACCACTTTTTCACTATCCACTAAACGTATATAGCATTTACCAAGCTAGTGAGGTCAAGAAATCTTTGCTTGGGGATAGTTGATGGGGGTTTAGGATTTTTTAATACAATTGTCTTGACTTAGTTTGTATAATCTGCCATAATATAAAAGGTGAGTTTTATAGCTGTGTGGGGACGGTTAGCTCAGTTGGTTAGAGCACACCCTTGACATGGGTGGGGTCGTTGGTTCGAGTCCAATACTGTCCATTTTATTTATCTGCCAAGTTAACCTTTACATGGTAATGTATTTATACGTGTTACCTGACTTGTCAGTTCGCTTTTTAGGATATGGAAGTGCGATGC
Organism: Cuspidothrix sp.; assembly: GCA_046080125.1. Taxonomy (GTDB): domain Bacteria; phylum Cyanobacteriota; class Cyanobacteriia; order Cyanobacteriales; family Nostocaceae; genus Cuspidothrix. The sequence goes on along the minus strand of JBJTTJ010000131.1, from coordinate 2,245 downwards.
TAAAAAAGGTGAGCTTTGCAGCCCACCCAAAAAATTAGAGAATATAGATAATTAACCTAACAAAGCCTTAGCTTTAGCTAAAACATTATCAACAGTAAAACCAAACTTCTCTAAACAAGTTCCACCGGGGGCGGAAGCACCAAAAGTATCAATACTTACGGTATCGCCTTCAATCCCAATATACTTGTGCCAACCGAAGCTACTAGCAGCTTCTACAGAAAGACGCTTAGTAACAGCCTTTGGTAGAACAGACTCTTTGTAAGCTGCATCTTGTTGATCAAACAAGGTAGTAGAAGGCATAGAAACAACGCGAACTTTCTTTCCTTCAGCAGTTAATTTTTCCGCCGCACTAACACAGAGGCTTAATTCTGAACCAGTACCAATTAAGATAATATCTGGTGTGACCTGGCTATCTACAACTACATATCCACCCTTAGCTACACTGGCGGGGGATGTACCTGCCAAGTTAGGAACGTTTTGACGAGTAAACGCTAACAAGCTAGAAGCATTTTCCTTAGACTTCTCAATTGCTATCTTGTAAGCACCAGAAGTTTCATTACCATCGGCGGGACGAATGACTGTTAAATCAGGAATAGCACGCAAAGAAGCGAGGGTTTCAATGGGTTGGTGAGTAGGGCCATCTTCACCTTGACCAATGGAGTCGTGAGTCATAACCCAAATTGCGCCGGCTTCAGACAAAGCAGCTAAACGAATAGCAGCCCGCATATAGTCAGTGAAGATGAGGAAGGTTGCACCGTAGGGGATTAAACCAGAACGATGTAAGGCCAGACCGTTACAGATTGCACCCATAGCGTGTTCCCGGACACCAAAGTGAATATTACGATTGGCGAAATGTCCTTTTTGGAAGTCGCCCGCGCCTTTGAGTTCAGTTAAATTGGAGTGGGTTAAGTCAGCAGAACCACCAATCAATTCAGGTAAAACCGCGCCTAATTTGTTGAGGCAAATTTCCGAATGTTTACGGGTGGGTTGTGCTTTATCTTCAGCCGTATAAGTAGGCAATACTTGATCCCAACCATCTGGTAATTTACCGCTTAGAAAACGTTCAAATTCCGCCGCTTCTTGGGGATATTTAGCCTTGTATTCAGTGTATGTAGTATTCCATTCGGATTCGTAATCTGCACCGCGTTCAACAGCCTTGCGGGTATGATTGAGAGCATCAGAGGGAATTTCAAATGGTGCGTAGTTCCAGCCCAAATTTGTGCGGGTTAATGCTGTTTCATCAGGACCTAATGCAGCACCATGAATACCTGCGGTGTTTGCTTTGTTAGGTGAACCATAACCGATAGTGGTTGTCACCTTAATCATGGTGGGTTTGTCGGTGACAGCTTTTGCTGCTTCAATGGCTTTGGCAATGCCTTCTAAATCGGTGTTACCGTCTTTAACATGGAGAGCGTGCCAACCGTAGGATTCAAACCGCTTGGAAACATCCTCAGTAAATGCTACATCGGTAGAACCATCAATAGAAATGTGGTTGTCGTCATAAAGAGCAATCAGTTTACCTAATCCCCAGTGTCCTGCAATGGAGGCAGCTTCACCGGAAATACCTTCCATGTTGCAACCATCACCAAGAATTACATAAGTGTAGTGGTCAACAATTTTGGCATCGGGTTTGTTAAACTTAGCAGCCAGATGTGCTTCGGCTACAGCTAAACCCACAGCATTAGCAATTCCTTGTCCTAAAGGACCTGTTGTGACTTCTACGCCGTCGGTGACAAAGTTTTCAGGGTGGCCTGGGGTCTTAGACCCCCATTGACGAAATTGTTTGATGTCGTCTATGGTAACGCTATCGTAGCCAGTCAAATACAGTAGGGCATACTGCAACATTGAACCATGACCAGCGGACAAAACAAAGCGATCGCGGTTGAACCACCGGGGATTTTTGGGATTATATCGCATGAAGCGATCCCAAAGTACAAAGGCCATGGGAGCAGCGCCCATTGGTAGTCCAGGGTGTCCTGACTTGGATTTTTCTATGGCATCCACAGCCAAAAAGCGAATCGAATTAATACAAATTTCTTGGATCGATTGGGTTGCAACAGCCATAATCTCTTATTGTTAATGACGGGTTAGGACTCTTTTTAGCTTTCTGCTATATAAAACCTAGACAAAACTAGACTTTACTTTCTACTTCAACGGGAGCATGGGAGCAGTTATCCCTCAGTAGACTTTCACGCCTTAGCCAGACGCGATTGTGTTCCAATTAAGTTTCCAAAAAAAGACTACC
>JBJTTJ010000130.1:0-5101 GCA_046080125.1 Cuspidothrix sp. | reverse complement strand
CTGACAACTGACAACTGACAACTGACAACTGACAACTGACAACTGACAACTGACAACTGACAACTGACAACTGACAACTGACAACTGACAACTGACAACTGACAACTGACAACTGACAACTGACAACTGACAACTCACCACTCACCACTGACAACTGACCACTGACAACTGACCACTGACCACTGACCACTGACCACTGACCACTGACCACTGACCACTGACTACTGACCACTGACTACTGACCAAAATGTTGAAATCCCCGGCTGAGTGTCAGAACTTGGTCGGGGATTTGTATTTGTTCATGGTGTAGAATAACTTTTAAATCTCGGGTAATTTTACCGATGATGGCTGCACCTGTACCTAGTTTTTGCACTAATGCTAGTGCGGGTTCTGGTGGTAAACACAAGACTAATTCAAAATCTTCGCCACCATAGAGGGCATATTCTAATGATTTTTCTGGTGTTAGCCAATTTTGAAAGGCTGATGGTAGAGGTATTTGACTTGATTCTATAATTCCACCGACCTGACTAGCTCGACAAATTTGTAAGACACAATCTGCTAAACCATCGCTGCTGTCCATACCGGCAACAGTGATTTTAGATTTTAGACTTCGACTTGGCTCAGTCCGGGGATTTTGGACTTCCACTTCGCTCAGTCCAAGGATTTTGGATTGGGATTCTACAATTTCCCATAAAATAGGTAAGACATCTAAACGGGGTTGGGGACGTTGATGGGCGGTGATTAAAGCCCTCTGATCTTCGTTTTTGAGGTTTTGAGCTATTTCGGGATGTAGGAGCAATTCTAAGCCCGCACGGGACGCTCCGTGTACACCTGTGAGAACAATTACATCGCCTATTTGCGCGGTGCTACGACGGATGATGAAATTAGGATTGGCTTGACCTAGGGCGGTAATTGATAGGGTAGTGATGGAGGAACGGACAATATCACCACCAACTATGGGTACATGATATGTTTGCAAACATTCTGTTATGCCCTGATATAGTCTTTCTACCCAGTTTACTGTCACATCTCCAGGTAAACCCAATCCAATGGTTATTCCTAGAGGAGTTGCACCCATAGCAGCTAGGTCGGATAAATTTGCTGCTGCTGCTCGCCAACCAGCATCTTCTGGGGATGTGGTAACATCGCTAAAATGTACCCCGTCCACTAACATATCTGTGGTGACTATGAGAGGTTGACCTGGTTTGGTGGGTAATACTGCTGCATCATCACCAATCACACCTGGTGGACAAAAGCGTTGTAATTTGGCTAGAAGTCCTTGTTCCCCAATATCCCGAATTAATAAGGAAGATAAATCATCATTCATATCATATTCATATTCTGAGGACACACATCCACCAACTGACAAATCTCACAACTGGGAGAACGGGCTTGACAAACTGCCCGACCATGATATATTAGTCTAATAGACCAGTTTTCCCAATCTGGTTGGGGTAACAACTTCATTAGGTCTTTTTCAATGGTAATCGGTTCGGTATTTGTGGTTAATCCTAACCTTTGAGATAGTCGTTTGACATGAGTATCTACTGTCACCCCAGCATTAATTCCATAAGCATGAGCTAATACCACATTAGCAGTTTTTCTTGCTACTCCGGGAAGTTTTAATAATTGTTCCATTGTGTTAGGAACTATGGAATTGTATTCATTGACAATCATTCTACAAGCAGCTTTAATATTTTTAGCTTTATTGCGATAAAAACCTGTGGAATGTACTATTTCTTCTAGTTCTAATATATCCGCACTGGCCAAACTTTCGGCATCGGGAAATCGCCCAAATAATACATGAGTTACTTTATTTACTCTTTCATCCGTACATTGTGCGGAAAGGATGGTTGCTACTAATAATTGTACAGGGGTTTGATAATTTAAAGAACAAGTTGCATCAGGATAAAGATTATGCAACCGAGAAAGAATTTCTAAAGCGCGTTGTTTTTGAGATAATGATTTTTTGGACATTGTGCAAGAATTTGAACGCAGTATTATAACCTTGATTAACCTTTGACTCCGCTATTCGTATCAGTGGGGACAATATATTTTTGTAATAACAAAAATAATAACAATACTGGAGTAAGGGAAATTACTGACCCGGCAGCAACCAAACGCCAATCTAAAGAAAATGTCCCTGCTAACTTAGCAACTCCCAAGGGTAAAGTATATAAACTCTCATCCTGAATGACAATTAAAGGCCACAAAAAGTCACTCCAAGCACCAATAAACACAAATATAGCTAGGGTAATCAGCGCTGGACGAATGGCAGGTAACATAATGTACCACCATAATCCTAACTCAGAACTACCATCCAGGCGAGCGGCTTCTTCAATTTCTTTTGGTACAGCTAACAGCGCTTGCCGTAATAAAAATATGCCAAAGGCAGAGGCTAAACTGGGGAAAATAATTCCTAGGTAACTATTTCTTAATCCTAATTGCACGGTCAAAATATATAAAGGAATCATCACAATTTGGAACGGAATCATAATTGTAGACACAATAGCAATGAAAATTCCGTTTTTACCTACAAATGAAAGTCTGGCTAAGGGATAGGCCGCTAAGGAGCAAAATAACAAGTTTAAACCGACAGTCAGAACCGATAGCAGAACGCTATTGTATAAATATACTCCAAATGGTAAGGATTGCCACACTCTGGAAAAGTTTTCTAATGTTGGTTGACTGGGTAATAATTGCGGTGGTGACTGCCAGATATTTTCCGTTGGTGATTTTAAGGCTGTACTAATCAACCATAATAATGGAAATAGCATCACTAGGGCGATCGCTGCTAAAATTCCATAGGTAACTAAAGTTTGTCTGCGTGAGTTTTTTAAATTCATCATTTCTCAAGTACAAATGTATAAAATCTTGTCAGGATTCAATTGAGTGATAAGACCCCTGAATTCTTTTATATCTTATGTAGGACTCCTACTTGATTATTTAACAAAACTCCATACACCTAAATACTCTAAAATCCTTTTGCTTCTTCTCTGCTTACACAAATAATTTCAAAAATCAAATATTATTTCTATATATATGCTCTAAATAACAGAAATTTTTATAAATTTTGGAATATGATCAAAGCGAAATTTTCACAATCAGTAATATTTTTTCATGAAACCAATTCTGAAAATAGCAGCATTTATAACTACAATTATTATTGTCAGTATCACTTTAGTGTTCGCTCACAAATTTTTTCAAAGTCATTCCATCCCCAATGATTTTATTAGCAAAGAATGTCTCAATAATTCTCGTCTAGAGTGTGAGCATTCAAAAATACATACAACTAGACCATTCATTCCTGATCCAAAATTAGATGATCAACAACGTTTCTTATTAACAATTGCTAACAAAATACCGACTATTCCTCAACCTGGAACATTTGAATATACCTTACTGCGTTTCTATGGAACAGTATTTATCAATCAAAATATGGCAATTAAACTACCTGAAAAAGTTATCTTAGAAAATGAAATAGAAACACAATCTTTTCAAGATACAATGAATATGGCTTTAGTAGATGGGACTCAAGAATGTTATTTACAAAAGACCGCCGCCCAAGCATTAAATCGAGCCAAAACTTTGGTTAATATTTCTCTAAAATCTGGTCATGCTGGAGACTGTATGCGTAGTTATGCAACTAATTTAAGATTTTGGAATAAATACGCAAATAATCGAACATTAGACCAGGTAAAATCAGGAAAAGAAACAAAAATTCTCGGCTTAGTTGCCCCTCCGGGAACATCACAACATCTGTGGGGATTGGCAATTGATTTACAAGTATCAACACCAGCCCAAGAACAAGCTTTAAATGAAAATGGCTGGTTTCAAACTGTAGTTAATGATCAGCCCCATTGGACTTATTTAGGCTGGAATGAAGATGAATTACCTAAATTTGGATTACAACAAAAAATAGTCCAAGGAATTACATATTGGGTAACACCACTTTAATTTGTCAGTTGTTGGTGGTCAGTGGTCAGTTGTTGGTTGTTGGTAGAAAAATCTTCTCCCCTGCTCCCTTGCTATAAAATATTTATATACACAAAATTTGGAGTCTTGTCCGTGAGTTTATTTGATGATTTAAGTCACTTTTTAGAAAGTCGTTTGGAAGAATTTCTGCGGAATAATCCCCATTTAGAGTTACAAGCACTATTAGAACAACTGCGAGAACAAGAAGAGGATACATTAAAATTAGTAGCTGAGTTACAATTACAACAGAAGCGATCGCAAGAAGAAATTCTAGCTACTGCCCAAGAAATACAAAAATGGCATATCCGGATTCAAAAAGCCCAAGCCGCAGGTAGACAAGATTTAGTCATCCCCGCCCAAGCAAGAGAAGCAGCACTACTGCGAGAAGGAAATCAGATGTGGGGTCAAATGCAAGGTTTAAAAGAACGCATTACCCAATCCCAAGAACTACTACGGAAAATTCAGCAGCGTCGTCAAGAAGTACAAGCTAAAGCAGTAGAAGCACAAACCGCCCGAACTAAAACTCAAGCCCAGCAACACTTAGAAACTAATGCCTGGAATGCAGCAAGTAGTTATCAGAGTAATTCTGATGATTTAGAAGACACATTTCGCCGTTGGGAAATCCAGGACCAATTAGAAGAACTTAAAAGAAATATGGGGAAATAATTCCAAAATCAACCATAAAAAAAGGTGGTTCTGTGTGAAACAAAACCACCTCCTGATCAAAAATTACACTTAATTACCGAGCTTGACCGTGAGCAGAAGCTGTGTCAATAGGCTTCATGAAATATAGTTGTAATAACTGCCAACCATGGGAAACATAAATAGGCAGTTTTTGGAAGAATTGCCAGAATTTGGGAGTATTAGAGTTAGAAATTGCTGTCAATTTTTCGTTATTCTTGACGCAAACATCTAAACGTTCATAAAATACTGGGTTCTCAACATCCAAGATAACAGGGAAGACTCTCCCAGCAGTTTCATTGGTTTTTTTAATTACATGAATGTCATACTCTCGCGCATCCAACCCCAATGAAGCATAGAAGTCGCTCCGTTGAATATCATTTAGATACATGGTTGCGAATACTGACAACAGGAAGAAACGACTCCATAGTTTGGCTTTCCAGTC
>JBJTTJ010000129.1:0-2426 GCA_046080125.1 Cuspidothrix sp. | reverse complement strand
ACCCCAATATATAGGGATTTTGTTAGATTTTTGTCAGCCTAGCTTCCCATAGGAATACATTTAGACATCTGGTGAAAAGAATGTAGGGACGTTCAATGGAACGTCTCTACAAGGGTTCCAGGAAACGCATATTTAATTTTTTCTTCGGGGTTTCAGATTCTTTTTCACCAGATAACTAATGAATATTCATATCAATCAAATAATCTGCCATTTCAAAATTAGCAGTGACATTTTGCACATCATCCAACCCTTCTAGAGTATCAATTAACTTAAACAGCGATTTAGCCTGATCTACATCTGTCACTTCCACTTGATTGCCAGGAATCCAACGCAATTCTACATCCGTAATTTTAAACCCGTTTGCTTTTAAGGTTTGACTAAGTTTTTCTAAACTTGCCACTTCCGTAAATACCTCAGCAGTTTCATCCTCAATCATTTCATAGGATTGGGCATTTCCTGCTAAGGAAGCTTCTAAAAGCTGTTCCTCATCTACCACACCTGCAACCACACAAACACCTTTTTGGGAAAACATCCAACTCACACAACCTATTTCTCCCAAATTGCCGCCATTTTTGCTAAAAGCCACCCGCAAATCAGCAGCTGTCCGATTACGATTATCTGTGAGTGCTTCAATTAAAATTGCCACACCACCCGGCCCATAACCTTCATAACGAACTTCTTCTAAACTAGACTGATCACCACCAAAAGTACCAGCACCTTTAGCAATTGCCCGTTCAATATTATCATTAGGAATTCCTGCGGCCTTGGCTTTATCTATCGCTGTCCGCAATTGAAAATTCCCTGATGGATCTGGTACACCATTTCTAGCCGCTACAATAATCGCCCGTGATAGTTGGGTAAAAATATTTCCTCTCTTAGCATCTACTACTGCTTTCTGGCGTTTAATATTCGCCCATTTACTATGTCCTGCCATAATCAAACAATATTCATACTCTCTTCAAAATATACAGGGAATAGGGAATAGGGAATAAGGATTTTTCTTCCTCCTGACTCCTGAACTCCCACTTAATGATTGACCTGCATTAATCTTTGTTTCAATCTTTCTGCTTCACCGAAATCAACTAAACAGCCTTTTTCTAATAGAAAAGCACCATCACAATAATCTAACTCTTCTAAACGATGAGTTACCCATAAAGCCGTAATACCGCGACTTTTAACCAGATTACGTACACTAGCGACTAAATCGAGTTGACTATCAGGATCTAATAAAGCAGTGGGTTCATCTAATAATAAAACATCACAATGACGTGCGATCGCCCCAGCAATTGCCACTCGCTGTTTCTGTCCACCAGAAAGTGCATAAATCGGCCTCCTCTGTAAATTTAACAAATTTACAGCCGTTAAAGCTTCCGCAACTCTGGACTTTACCATAGTAGGTAACAACTTTTCTGCCACCAATCCAAAGGCCACATCAGCCCCAACAGTAGGCATTACCAGTTGATGATCAGGATTTTGGAACACAAAACCCACAGGAGGTACAACCATCACCTCCCCAGATTCGGGAGTTAATAAACCCGCTATTAATCTTAGGAGCGTAGATTTCCCACTGCCATTTGTTCCCAGAAGCATCCAAAACTCACCTCTGGGTACTTGAAGAGAGCAAGACTTGATTACTTGCTCCCCATTAGGCCAAAAGAAGTTTAAATTATTGACTTCGATGCCTACTGCTGTCATTTTTACACCTTGGGTTATTCAGCAGCACTAAAAGCAGCAAAACCAGGTGGTCTACCACTGCTAGTAGCTGCGCTATCTTTTTGGATAATTTGGACTCCCGAAATTTCACTAGCACGCACAGCAATCTTTTTCTCTGTTTTGCCCTCGCACTTGAGTTCCACAATATCAGGATTTCCGGAGCGCATTGCCGCCAAAATTAGCTGATAGACAGCTTCGGCATCTTCAGTAGACTTACGTTGTACTGATATGGGAAAAGCGGTATTTCTGATGCTTAGGTCAATGGTAAACATTTACAATTAATCAATTTTCACTGTACAACCCATTCTAGCGTCAGTTGTCAGTTGGCAGTTGTCAGTCAGAAAAATCTGCTCCCCGCACCCCTACCTACTGCTTCCCGTCCCTTGCCTTTTTCAAAATAAAATTTTTTTTCTAGCCCCCTGGCAAAAATAGAGATTTTCACCTATTATGATAAAAAGCGTAAAAAATTGTAAACTAGATTGACAATCTGGTTAATTTTCTGTAGCGGCAAGAAATTTGCCATCTATAGACGCATAAAATCCGTACTTATAAAACATTTTGGAGATACTTCCATGACCATCGCAGTTGGACGTGCCCCCAGTAGAGGGTGGTTTGACGTATTAGACGACTGGTTGAAGCGCGATCGCTTTGTATTCGTAGGTTGGTCAGGAATATTACTATTCCCCTGCGCCTTCCTAGCCTTAGGCGGTTGG
>JBJTTJ010000128.1:0-14279 GCA_046080125.1 Cuspidothrix sp. | reverse complement strand
AGTTAAATTATATTAACTAAAAATCCCTTCCGCAAAAAGGGATAATCTATTGTTCCTTTAACTTGAATAGTTAATACAAGCAAGATGCTTGTGCTACTGTGACTTCAGGTTTTTTAATTGTACAGTTTAGCTGCACATCAGCTTAATTAATTTGAATAGATAACAGGCAGGAGTCCTGTTCCACAATTCAAAGTTAAATTATATTAACTAAAAATTCCTTCCGCAAAAAAGGATAATCTATTGTTCCTTTAACTTGAATAGTTAATACAAGCAAGATGCTTGTGCTACTGTGACTTCAGGTTTTTTAATTGTACAGTTTAGCTGCACATCAGCTTAATACTGTTAATAACCTGACTATATATGGCGACACAGATTCCCATCGTAATCTAATGATAGGACAAACTCAGGAAACTGTCAAGGGGTAGTGAAGAATAATTTTGATAATTTTAACTCAGAAAATTTACCTGTTTTACTAAATGCACCAATTCTGGTAAAATCAACATTTCCATACCCAGTCGCACAGCGTTACTAGAACCTGGTAGAGAAAAAATAACTTTGTTTTGATAGACACCAGCGACAGCACGAGAAGCTATGGCTCGTGAACCAATTTCTTGATAACTTAAAAATCGAAATAATTCCCCAAATCCTGGTAAAGTCTTTTCTAATAGCTTTTCTAAAGCATCATAAGTAGTATCTCTAGGAGCGATTCCCGTTCCGCCATTAAAAATGACAGCATTTATTTGAGTATCTCTAGCCAAAATTGCCATCTGGGAATGAATTTTCCTTGGTTCATCCTTGATAATTTGATACAATTTAATGGTATGGTTATTAGCTAAAAGCAGTTCTTTAATCAATTGACCACTTTTATCTGTATCTGGGGAACGGGTATCACTGACGGTAATTACTGCACAAATTACAGAAGTTTCCTGTGTGTTGGGGTGTGGTTGTATTGGCATGGATATTTTCCGTTTTAGCCAATGACCACTGACAACTGACAACTGACAACTGACAACTGACAACTGACAACTGACAACTGACAACTGACAACTGACAACTGACAACTGACAACTGACCACTGACCACTGACCACTGACTAATTAAGATTTGCTCAAACCTAGACCATTTTGTTCAGCGTAACGATTCATGAACCGCATAAACCGATCCCATTCTTGATTAGACTTCATGAAATAAACTGCTTCTAAAGATTCTGGTTTACCGTTGACAAATTTACCCTGAACTCCAGGAATCACGATTTCCCCTTCTTCGTCAATCAAGTATAGTCCGGTAACTTCATCTTTGCCATCTTGCGCCAAGATATCAGGATTCTTGAACGAAAATGTGGCTGTACCGCTTTCACCCTCTTTTGCTCTTGTTAACCGGACAGATGGAACTGCTGTTTCTTCAATACCTCTAGCAAACTGAATTTTCGCCATGATGAGTAAATTTAAAGTTTTGTGATCGTTTTGTAATATTCTCTCATCATAAAGCAATTTCCTCACAGGCATTTTACCGATGGCAACTAAATTTAGTTTACAATTTGGATATAAACGCCGCTTATTAGCTGCACTTTTGATCATAATAGTGGGTACACTTATCGCCATTATTCCCCACTCTAGTCCGGCTATATCTGCCAATAATACCAAAAACATTATTATTATGATTGGCGATGGTATGGGGTGGGAAATGGCTCGTGCTGGGGCTATAATTAAAGGGTATAATTACAGTGCTGGTAAAGGGGAAGGACTGAGTTTTCAAACCCTGAAGAATTACGCCCTTGCTACTACCTATGGTACTACCATTGCTCCTGGTAATGGGGTTTTCAATACGGTTAATTCTGCATTAACTGGTTCTAATCCGATCACAGGTGCTAGTCCAATGTTACCAGGGTTTAAATTTGACCCGCAATTTAATCCGGGAAATGAACCAACTGGAGGGGGGAAAAATCTCAAATCTTATGCAGTGGGTAATTTGGTGGGTTATAATCCTCAGCGTGGAGGGATAAATCCTTGGACACCGGGGAATGATCCTGAATATATAAAGTATAGTTATCCCGATTCAGCTAATACAGCGACTACTTTGTACACGGGAGTAAAAAGCTATAATAATGCCATTTCCGTGGATATTTGGGAAAAACCTTTGGAAACTATTCTCAAAAGTGCAGCAGATGGGGGAAAATCTACGGGAATTGTCACTTCTGTACCTGTGGATCATGCTACACCAGGAGCGGCGGCAGCAAATGTAAATCGTCGGAATAAATATGATGCTGATTATCCTAGTTTGGATAATATTTTACAGCAGGAACTTCGCATATATCAACCCACGGTAATTTTAGGTGGTGGTCATCCGCTTACGGGTGCAAGTAATGAGTCTTTACCCATAGGTGTAGAACCACCGACTAAATTTGAGTATATCACAAAAACGACTTATGCAGAATTGAGTAAAAACCCCAATGATAACCGCTATCAATACACATTTTTAGAACGAGGAAAGGATGCTGCGGACAAGTTAGCGACTACTGCGGCGAAATCAGATCCAAATAAAGGCGATCGCTTGTTAGGATTATATGGAGCTAGAGGACAAGAGGGAAATTTGCCTGTAAGTACGGCCAATGGAGATTATAGTAATACAGGTTTAAGTATTTTTTCTTTATTTAGTTCTCGAGGACAAAAACCTGATACAGTGCGTCCTTTGCTTCCGGGAGAAACTGATCAATCTTTTATTGCGAGGGAAATTAATGAAAATCCCACACTTGCTGATTTAACCAAAGCAGCATTAACGGTTTTATCCAAAGATAAGGATGGATTTTGGTTAATGGTAGAAGGTGGTGATATTGATTGGGCTGCCCATGATGATAATATAGATAATATGATTGGCGCAGTTTTAGATTTTGATAAAGCTGTAAAAACGACAATTGACTGGATTAAAAATAACGGTGGTTGGGAAAATAATCTCCTCATTGTTACTGCGGATCATGATCATTATCTAACTTTAAATCCCAACTTTTACCAATTACTTAAAGAAAAAGGTGCAGAAGCTTTAACTGCGGAATTTGATCCTAAAAAAGCGGGTCATTTTTGGGGTTCTAATCCTAATATTAAATATGGCTGGGGAAATCATGCTAACCGTCCAGTTCCTGTTTACTATCAAGGTAAAGGTGCGGAAGTTTTAAGCAATTCTATTGGTAAAGGTTTTCGTCTTTATGGTTATAATATCCCAGGAATTAAGGGTCTTGTAGATCAAATTCACATTTATCAAACTCAACGCAAGGCTTTATAAAAATTCCAGTGTTTTTGACTCATGGACAGATATCTATTCAGCAAATCAAAAATAGGAAAAAAGTATGTTATAATACTACAGTAAAAAAGCGAGATACCCAATTTTGTAGGGTGCGTTCCTTACAATACTCTTGATTAATCTGTTGATAAATGCCTATATAGTTAAATTCTAGTATTTGGAGAAATTTAGAATTGGATTTGATTATTGATACACAGATATTATCATATAGATTTAAAGGCGTTGATACAGGTCTTAATGACACAAAATTAGCAATCGCCTCAATTACAGCTAATGAGTTTTTAATAGCCCAGTCTAAAGAGTCAAAACAACCTGATCACTATGTTATTCATCCAGCTAAATATTCTCATTTATTAGAATATAATGTTAACACTCTTGAGAATTTTAGTAATCCTAAAAGTGCGAAGTTAGGCGCTCATCGGACAGATCAGGTAATCATTGATTTTGGTAATCAGTTTTCAGCTTATCGAGAATTTGGAAATGAGGCGATTTCCAAAATCATCAATGACAAAAAAATTGATATATATAAACATAGCTTTTGCAATGCACTTGAATTAAATTATAAATATTAGCCATCTAACCTTACTAGGGAAACACCAAAATCAGATTATGAACTTAGATACAATTCAACAAGATATTGCGTCTCTTCCTCCCGATGCACAACAAATTATAGTAGAACTTGTAGAAGTCCTGAAAAAACGCTTAGCCATACGCTAAATTCTTACCAATTCATTAGACTTGTCCGAAAATTAAATGTGCGTTTTCTAAAACCCTTGTAGAGACGTTCTATAGAACGTCTCTACATTAATTCCCGGAAATGTCTATTGTTTAACCGCTAGTTAATTGTTTAATATCAGCGCGGAATTTGGCATTTTGTAATGCTTGGACTGCTGTTCCTGAATCTTGTACCCAAAACTGTCTTCCAAAGCGGACAATTTCGCGGTGATTTCCAGCTTGGACAACGCCAATTACTGGTATTTTGGATTTATCTTTATCTCCAGCTTGTGCTTTAAGAATTGTATTCAAACGATGTTGTTCTTCAATTGTTCCTGCTTGTTGTGGACTCAGTTCCACTAAAACCATTTTCACTGTTTCCACTGTTTCTGCATCTTCTAAAATAAATTGGGTTTGATCATCACGACGATCTACTTTACCCCAAATAATTAATCTAGCATCAATTTCTAGAATGGAACTAATACGTTCGTAGGTTTTAGGAAAAACGACTGCTTCTGTTGCAGCAGATAAATCTTCAATTTGCAAAATTGCCATCGAGTCACCTTTTTTAGTGACAACTTTTTTGACATTATTTAACATTACCACTGCACAAAGTGTAGAATCGTCCTTTTGTTCACTTAGTTGCGAGAGGTTAATTGGTGCAAGAACTGATGATGATTGTTTGATAGATTTTAAGGGATGATCTGAGAGATAAAATCCTAATAGTTCTTTTTCCATCCTTAATTTTTCTTGAGGAGGAAAATCATTTACAGGAGGTGCTTTAGGTGCTGATTCAAAGGCATTTTTTTGAGGTTGATTATTATTAGCTGCTAAACCTCCTCCTAATAAATCAAAAATGTTACCTTGACCGGTGGCTTTATCTTTAGCGCGGGACTGAGCCCATTCATAAACTAATTCTAAATCATGAATTAATTGGTTGCGGTTAGGTTGAATTTTATCAAATGCTCCACAGTTAATGAGTGATTCTAAGGTGCGACGGTTAACGGTGCGTAAATCAATGCGATCGCAAAAATCTGCCAGAGATTTGAATGGTACTAATTTCCCTGATTCTTCTCTTGCTTCTAAAATACTAGCAATGGCGTTTTGTCCCACATTTCGTACTGCCGAAAAGCCAAATAAAATCTTGCCATCCACTGGAGTAAAATCTAAACCAGAGCGATTAACATCGGGCGGATCAATAATAATACCCATACCAGCGCAGTTATCAAGATACTTTCGTACTTTGTCCGTATCCCCACTATTAGCGGTTAACAGTGCTGCCATATATTCTAATGGGTAATTTGCTTTTAAATATGCTGTTTGGTAAGTTACATAACCGTAAGCCGTGGAGTGGGATTTATTAAAACAATTAGAGGCAATAAATCCATTTTTAATCACAAAATTATGGTCATTTTCCACACCAATATCATAAACATTGGTTTGACCGATATAAGTACGCGAAATTATTTTAATCATGTTACCTAGTTTGGTAAAATCTAGCAGAAGGTAGGAGGTGAAACACCTTTGCAGCTTAGGTTTTGGTTGTTTAGTTTGTACATCAGGGATGTGCAACTGTATATTTATTTACATTTCAATAGTCACTATCAGCCACACAAATACCTTTACATTTAATACCATTTGTAGCAGTGCGTTGACAATGGGGACATAAAACTTTTTCGGTTTCTGTGGCCTGATGTATCTCTATATGAGTGCTTGTTTGTAGGTTATCTTTTTGGGTCTGGAGTTGGTCGTTCATATAGAAATATAAATCAACTGTTGTTTCTAAATTTGTAACTTCTGATTTCGTTGACCTGTTAATTTTTTAATAACAGTTTATAAATTCTGACACGGTTGTTAGTTAAGACTGTTGTTTACCCTTAGAGTCACATTCTTTTTTCCAGCATCGTTCCAAAAGCTGAATCCGCCAAAGAATAGCAAAGCGTTGGGGATTCCAGATGATTGAAATTTCACGGCTAAACAGTGGTTGCTTAAAATACTCCCAAAGAGGGAATTTAATTTTTGTGTGCTTATGGATCATGGGACTAACAAAGATGTTTAATTAGGTGGGCTTTAAAAATTGTCGTTATGCTAAGGTAACAGGTAGGCATCTCGACTACGCTCGATGACCGGGAAGAAGTTTTCAGAGATTTTACTTTTATTCACACATTTTTGGTGATCTCAAGTCCAATCTTAGCAAAAAAATTCATCTACTTATACCCTAATAATTTCAGATTAAACTACTATTTAGCACTTGTCTGTGGAGGAATTGCAGAACTTAAGAAAATTTTACTTTCGTGAGTTTTCAAAAGATGCAAGTAACTCCTGAGTTTCTTGCTGGTAAAAACTTTGAACTGGAGGAAGACTCAATAAAAAATTTTGATATGCCATAGACATTTGTCTAGCTACTTCATCAATGGGTAGATTACCAATGGTAGTTCCTAAACCCGGAATAGCAACTATATGAATCTGATTTGGCAAGCTATTGTAATATAATTTATTATGTTGACGAATAGCTAACAAAGTAGACCAAATAGCTTGGTACACATGATCCTTACCTGCGATGGAGGTTTCCATTCTCAACCCCGGTGTATAGGCAATAAATGGATGTAAGGGGTGATTATGTTCTAGAATTAAGGATGTTCCAAGAGGTTGTTCTCCTAAATATAGTTCTTGAATACGTTGTTGCAAGAGTTTTTGTACATCTTCCCCAAAAAATTCTAGGGTGGCCACATCAACATCATTTGCTGTTAAGATAGAACTAGCTGCTGTAACTACACAATCAAAAAAAGGTACTTCGTCAATAGTACCGTTAACTATTTCCACATTGGGTAAACCGGCGAAGTAGTCAGCAAAGGTTCTGCATAAAAAATTTTTAGAGTCTAGTAAAACCAGTTTAATGGGAATGTCATAACTCCATGATCTATTAAATTCTAAGTTGGCAAGTTTAGTTTTGTAGTTAGATTTATCAATTAAAAATAGCAGATGAGAATTAAGTAAGGTAAAAGTAGTATCAATATTCAGGGTAATATCGAAGATTTTCTCTAATGTTAATCCTTCTATTGTTTCTGTTTGGTCAATTAATTTTTTCATGGTGTGATATACACTTAGAAATAATAATTGCAGAGGTTCATCAGCGATAATAGGATAATACAGTAGCCTCAGACATTTTTCTAAACGCGTAACAATATTTTGTACACTTGTAAAGCCTAGCATAGATGCACCACCTTTGAGACTCAAAGTAGCACGATCTAAAGCTTCTAACTCGTAGCGATCATCAATGGTGTTTTGTAGATTCAATAAACTTTGATAGATTGTATTGAGATGTTCTTTGGCTTCTTGGACAAAGTAACGGATAATTTTATGAAAATCTTCTGGTTTCATAGGTTTTAAAAGTCAGTTGTTTGTTATCAGTCAAGAGCATATTTCTTCCATCACCTGTTCTCCTTCACTTAGAATACCCAATTTTGAGTTAGTTTCTATCTTCAGAAATGATTATTGGTATTTGGTATTACTTATAACAAAATATAACCTGAAAAATTTTTGTATTTTAGAGAACTCAGTATAGGAATAATATTTGATTTTTGAAATCATTTGTGTAGGTAGGGAAGAGGCAAAAAGTTTTTAGAGTATTTAAGCGTATAAAGTACACCTAAATACTCGTGTTTGCTAGTGGAGTAGGTAAACCTTTAGTCATTTTGAGGCTACAATGAAGTAGGAAGTGAACAATTACCATTGTCCAGTTAAATCTAGACTTGAGTAATTGTTGGTAAGTTTTATCGAAAAATATTACAATGTATACTTAATAATAAGAGCCTGTTTTGCGGTGGTGAACGGCGGTGATAGAATCAGGTTTGAGTAATTTACCGTTGTTTACAGTTGCATATATGACCCAATGATCACCACATTCTAGGCGCTTTTGTACTGAACATTCTAAATATGCACAGGCATCTGTTAACACGGTACAACCATTATCTGCTTCGGCGGTGGGAAAGTGAGCAAATCTGTTTTCTCCGGGTTGGAAGGTTTTGCGGAAATGTTTCATGTATTCTACATGAATACCTTCTGGAAGGATGTTGAGAACAAATTTACCACCGGGGTATAATAGGGATTCAACTGCGCGATCCTTGGCGATCGCTACCGTAATTCCCGGTGGATTAAACGTAGCTTGAGATACCCATGCTCCCATCATCCCCGTAGAAAATTCTCCCTGCTTGGCGCTAATAACACAAACAGAACCAATAATGCGCCCAACAGCTTGCTCTGTAGGGGTTGCAGCTTGTTGGGGAACACGGACTTTTTTAGCTTTTCGCAAATTTTGAGCGAAGTCCGTACCCACTTCTTCGCAATATTTGAGAGTAACTTCATCGGGTTTAAACTTGACTTTCAAGGTATCAAAACCAAAACGATATCCAGCGTCTCGGAGTTTACCTTCTACCAAGTCCAAAGCTTCACCACTCCAACCGTAAGAACCAAATACTCCCACAGGTTTGGTATTATCTCCTGTAGCGAGGACAACACCTAAAGCGGTGTGAATAGGCGTAGGTGCGTGACCACCAATAGTAGGAGTACCAATGATGAAACCATCAGATTGTTCTAAGGTAGTGCGAATTTCATCAGCAGATGCAAATTCACAGTTGACAGATTTAACCGCTACCCCACCTTTAGTTAATCCTAATCCAATGGACTGCGCTAAAATGGCAGTGTTACCATAGGCGGAAGCATAAAGGAGAGCAACGGATATTTCTCGTTCTTTTTGAGCGCGACTCCACTCATGATAGTATTTAGTTAATTCGATTAAGCTAGTACGTACCAAGGGTCCATGACCAACACCATACATTCTCACTTGCAGATCAGAAATTTTTTCTAAAGCTGCTTCTATATGTATAGCATGGGGGGCCATGAGACAATTAAAGTAATAGCGTTGGTCTTCTTTAAAAGTTTCCCAATGATCATCAAATACTTCTTCACCACAGATATGAGCGCCAAATAGTTTATCTGTAAATAAAATTTGTGTTTGTTGGTCGTAGGTACAAAGTGCTTCCGGCCAGCGAGGACTAGGAGTAGGTAAGAATTTCAAAACATGACCTTTACCTAAATCTAGGGTTTCTTTTCCCCGCATGACTAAAACTTGAATATCTTGGTCGCTAAAAGCAGCGCGTAAATTATTTGCAGCAGGAAGAGAACAGACAAAAGTAATTTGTGGTGCAATTCCTAAAATTGCTTTTAAAGTGGGAATACGATTGGGGTTAAAATGACCCAAAATCACATAATCCAATTTCTGAATATTGATTGTTTTCTGCAAAGCTTCGGTGTAAATTTCCGTAAAACTTTCTGCCGGTGGATCTATAATTACAGTTTTGTCAGCGTCTATAAGATAACTATTAGAGGTCGTTCCCCGTTCGAGTGCATATTCAATTTCAAACCGTAGACGTGATTTACTTCGGCATCTGAGAACTTTGGTATTAGTAGCAATAGGTAAAATTTGCACGTCTCGCGGTCTAGCATCGTTCATTGCTACTTGTTGGGTTGAAAAAACTTGAGAAACCCAATTTTTAGCGGATTCAACGGCGTGAGAAAATGAATCTGGAAGTGTCATATAAATTATGAAAGATGGGTAAATAAATATCTGTGTATTGGAAAATAGGAGTCAGGAGAAAGAAATAAGAAAGAGAAAGAGAATTATCTACTAATAACTGACCACTAACAACTAACAACTGACTAATTAATAGTAATTCCCAACTTTGCGATGACGAACTGCGGTAAGTCCATCTGGTTTAGAAACCTTACCGTCTTCAACTATGCAATATAAAATCCAGTGATCACTACATTCCATACTATTGATAACTTCACATTCCATATATGCTAGTGCTTCAGTAAGAATGGGTGAGCCATTTTTTGCAGTTTGGGTTTTTACGTCAGCAAATCTATCTGCACCGGGAAGTAAACGCTTGAGAAAATGTTTTTTTAAGTCTTGATAGTTGCCTTCTTCGAGGACATTGAGAACAAAGCGATCGCCTACTTGCAATAAAGCATCTAAAGCCCGATCTTTAGCCACAGCAATGGTAAATCCTAGGGGATGTAAACTAGCTTGTGTAACCCAAGAAGCAATCATTGCTCCGGTAATAGCATCTTTTTTAGCGGTGACAATATACAAACCATTGCTAATTCTGCCCAACGCTTTTTCCATATTTACGTCGAGAGACTTGATTTGTTTAATATTGCGTTCTCTAACTAATAATTGACCCAAACCTACTCCAGCTTCTCCACATAATTGATAGGTTGGTTCTGTGGGGATATCTTTAATGCGAATAGCGGGGAAAGCTTCCTTAATTCCTAAGTCAATAAATTTACGTCTGAGAGTATCAATAGGTTCATCATCTCCACCATAGGATTCAAACAAACCAACAACTTGTTTATTTTTAGCAACTGCTAATAAAGAACTAATTGCTGCTTGTGCAGGAATAGCACTAGTAGGAGGCATCCCAATAATTAAACCAGATGCACGTCCAGCTAATTCTTGAATTTCCTGAATTTCTGCACTGTTGAGATCCAAGATTTCTACACCCACACCGGCTTTTTGTAAACCATCAGCAATACTGTGTCCTAATCTATCACTATATCCATAACCATAGACAAAAAATAAACCTACAGTAGTTTCCGTTTTCGTTTGTTTTTGACTCCAATTGTGATAATATTCTCTGAGGATGTCGAGATTATGATACAATAGTGGACCATGTCCATTAGCAATAATTTTAATTTGACCAAGTTCACCCATTCTCTTCATTGCACTCAGCAAAGAACGAGCATTTGGACCCATTAGACAATCATAATAAAAGCGGAAATCAACCTCAATTGCTTCTAGGTCTTCGTCAAAAGTGCGATCATCACAGTAGTGCATCCCAAAGGCATCACAAGTGTAGAGAATTTGGGTTTTGCGATCAAAACTAAAAATAGTATCTGGCCAGTGTAAATTGGGCGCACTGACAAATTCCATTTCATGATCTTGACCTATTTTGATGCGATCGCCACTTTTAACAATTCGCTTAGAAAAAGGTTCATGTACCAAGCCTTCTAAAAATTGTAAAGCTACTTTAGAAGCTAAAACAGTGGCTCTTGGTGCTAACTGTAAAACATCTTCCACCAGGCCACTATGATCAGGTTCAGTATGACTAACAATTATATAATCAATAGTTTTAGGATTAACTAAACCCTTGAGAGTATTCAAATACAATTCCCGAAACTTCTGATGAGAAGTATCAATTAAAACTGTTTCTTCACCTCTAATTAAATATGAATTATAGGTTGTACCATTTTGTAAACCAAATTCAATATCAAAGCGATCTCGATCCCAATCTAGGGAACGAATAGCGATCGTATTAGGGGCAATTTCTACAGTTTGTATAGTTAATCGGTTCTGTATGTTCTCGGAAATAGCTACCATTATTTCACCAGAGCAAATAAACAATCATTTCTTCTGCCCCCATTCTCGCTATTATTTTTTTTTAAAGCTGTAATGAAAGGTATATTTTGGAAAATTAAAATTGTCATAATAAATACGGTTTTTAGGCATATTTTTTAACTTATAAAATATACCAAATATCGAAGTTTGGACAAAGACTAACTTGTAAATATTTATTTGTCAGAGAATCAATTAAAATCCCTTCAATATAATAATTCGTAATTCATAATTTGTAATTATCAATTACCAATTAGCAAATCAGTCCACTTTAACGGTAAACTCATATATTGCTAACCTTGAACAAAAAGATCCGCAACTTCTTTGAAAAATCGGGGATTTAATACCAACTCTGTGTGAAGATGTACATAAAAATACCCCCTGTAGTCTCCCCTTGTTAGAGAGGACGGCAAAGCCGGGGGTTAAATATATGCAGTTTCACATAAAATTGGTATGAGTCGGAAATGTTTACCCTCATAACTGGAGAATTAAGACCTTGGGCATAGAACTACGCAGTTTCGTATTTCTAGACAACCTGCAACCTCAACACGCCGCATACATGGGAACAATAGCCCAGGGGTTCTTGCCATTACCGGGGGATACATCCCTATGGATTGAAATTTCCCCTGGTATCGAAATCAACAAAGTTACGGATATAGCCCTGAAATCCGCTTCTGTCCGCCCTGGTGTGCAAATAGTAGAACGTTTATATGGACTTTTGGAAGTACATTCTAGCTCTCAAGGGGAAACACGAGCCGCCGGAGATGCAATTTTAGCGTTTATAGGCGTGAAAAAAGAGGAATGTATTAAACCCCGTGTTGTATCTAGCCAAATTATCCGTAATATTGACGCTTATCAAACTCAATTAATTAATCGTAGTCGTCGTGGACAAATGCTCTTAGCAGGAGAAACTCTATATGTATTAGAAGTTGAACCAGCAGCTTATGCTGCGTTAGCTGCCAATGAAGCGGAAAAAGCCGCCCAAATTAATATTCTCGAAGTTCAAGCCGTCGGTAGTTTTGGCAGACTTTATTTAGGTGGTTCAGAACAGAATATTTTAGCAGGAGCGGCGGGTGCTTTAGCAGCAATTGAAAATTCACCAGGAAGAGAAAACCCCCAAGGTAAGAGGAACGAGTAAAGGAGTAAAAAATGGCAAATCAACAACATCTTAATTTATTACGTTCAGGTGCAGTTAATTGGATAGAATGGAGAAAGCAAAACCCACAAATTAAAATTGATCTTAGTAATGCCAATTTATTAGGAGAAAACCTCCGAGGAGCAAATCTTCAAGGGGTCAACTTGAATAAAGTCAATTTAGCCCACGCTTTATTAGTGCGAACTAATTTTAGTCACGCTAATCTCAGTAACGCTATTTTTTATCAAGCAAAATTAATTGCAGCTAACTTGAGTCACGCTAACTTGACTATTGCTAATTTGAGTGGAGCAATTTTAACACAGGCCGATTTAAGCTATGGAAATTGTATTGGTGCTGATTTAAGTGGAGCAGATTTAGAAAATGCTATGATTAGCGATGCCAATTTAATTGCCACAAATTTACAAAATGCTAATTTAAAAGATGCTGATTTAGCATCATCGCAACTTATTCGTAGTAATTTAAGTTTTGCCAGTTTGATTGCAGTTAATCTAATCGCTGCTAACTTGAGTGAAGCGAATTTATATGAAGCCGAATTAATGACTGCCCAACTGTATCAAGCTAACTTACATAAAGCGAATTTAACCAAAGCTCATTTAGGAAACACATTTTTATCTAAAGCAGATTTGAGTGAAGCAAATTTAACGGACGCTGATTTAAGTTGGGCAAATTTGAAAGGTGCGAATTTAGCTGGAGCAAATTTGCGAGGTGCGAATCTTAGGGGTGCAAATCTTCAGGGTGCAAATCTGAAAGGGACGATTTTGGAGGATAAATTATTAGTCTAGATTTAGTTCTTGATTTGCAGGACAAGAATGATGTAGAATTGCCACAAAATTATCTTATCCGTTATAATTTAAGAATATTATCTTGTTAAAAAGTACCTATGAATCCGCGATTGGTTGATTCCCTTGTACAAGTAATTGAAGCACTTTCCCGAAAAGAAAGAAGACTTTTAGTAAGTCGTCTTCAAATCAAAGCAGTGCAGAAAACACCCGGAGTTTGTGGTGGCTATGCTTGTATTCGTAATACCCGCATTCCTGTATGGGTATTGGTTTCGTTACGTCAGCAGGGAGCTAATGATAGAGAATTATTAGAAAATTATCCCAGTCTCACCCCTGAAGATTTGATAGCAGCTTGGGAATATTACGAACAGCATACTTCAGAAATTGATCTGGTTATTGTCGCTCAAAATGAGGATGATTAATGATTAAATTGTATGCTGAACTCATATTTTAATTGGGTGAATATGGTCCAATAATTTTAATTCCCTGTTTTTCTTTTTCGGCTAATTCTAAATTTAATAGCAGCAGTCTTTCTAAAATGTCATCTTCTGGGTTGAATTGATAAGCTGACATTACCAGTTTATCCAGTTGTTGATGTAGTTTATAAAGTTGACTGCTGGGTTCGGTGAAGAATTTATTATATAATGTGGTGATTCCCCATTGTTTGGTTTCCATTTGTTGGGTGCGATATTCATGTAGTTTTTCTGTTTTAGTGCGAATTTGTTGGACTAGGTTGATATCTACTGTTTGCGGAAAGGGGAAGGTTTCAAAACAAGTTGTATTAGTATAACGAGTGTCACCTTTTAAAGTCGAACTTTGCGCTTTTACCCAAACACGATGTACGTTAGATGTGAGAATACCAAGGATATAAAAATCATCT
>JBJTTJ010000127.1:0-6204 GCA_046080125.1 Cuspidothrix sp. | reverse complement strand
AATGCACCAGTTCTGAGTAATGCGATCGCAGATCAAAATGCTAAACAAGGAACTGCTTTCAACTTCCAAATTCCCACCAATACCTTCACTGATATTGACGCTGGTGATGTTCTTAGCTATTCAGCCACATTAGAAAATGGTGATGCTTTACCAAGCTGGTTGACCTTTAATCCCACAGATAGCACCTTTAGCGGTACACCAACTAATGATCATGTAGGGAATTTGAATGTTAAAGTCATAGCTACAGATAAAGCTGGCGCAAATGTTAGTGATGTCTTTGGTATTACAGTTGAAAATGTCAACGATGTACCAACATTAGCAAATGCTATTTCTGATCAAAATGCTAAACAAGGAAACGTTTTCAACTTCCCAATTCCCACCAATACCTTTACAGATATTGACGCTGGTGATGTTCTTAGCTATTCAGCCACCTTAGAAAATGGTAATGCTTTACCAAGCTGGTTAACTTTCAATTCTACAACTCGCACTTTTAGCGGTACTCCAACTAATGATAACGTGGGTAGTTTGAATGTTAAATCTATCGCCACAGATACAGCCGGAGCAACTGTTAGTGATATCTTTACTATTACAATTGAAAATGTCAACGATGCACCCACCTTACAAAATGCGATCGCTGATCAAATAGCCAAACAAGATACAGAATTTAGCTTTACTTTTGATGCTAATACCTTCATTGATATAGATGCTGGAGATAATCTGACTTACTCAGCAACTTTAGAAGATGGTAGTAATTTACCTAATTGGTTGAAATTCAATCCAGCTACTCGTACCTTTAGCGGAATAGCAACTAAAGCAGATTTAGCAAGTCTGATAATTAAGGTCATAGCTAAAGACAATAAAGGTTTAAGTGCGATTGATACTTTTGCTTTAGCTGTCCAACAAAATAACAGCACACCTACATTCAAACTGGCAAAAATTGCCGATGATATTTTTAATATCTCCAATAGCAGTGGCAAATCAACAATTAAAGTTACTCTAACAGAAATAAATTCTGCTCTTGTTAATGAATTAGGAGTATTTACTGTAGATGATGCTCAAGGTAAAATTAATGGTATTGCACCAGGGGCAGTAAGTTATATTCAAGCAGCTTTAGAAAGAAGTAAGGTAATTTTATCTGCTATTTCTCATCTTCCCAATGGATTTAATACCGATAATTTGACACATTTATTGGAATTTAACTCTGGTGAAAAATTGAGATTTTATTTAGTGAGAAATAGTACAATTGATGCTGTCAGGGCTGGAATAACGCCACTAACAGACATACTATTTTCAGATTCTTTAACGCAAAAGATTACAGATTTAGGAAATGATGAATTTTCTCTAGCTTGGAAAGATGCTTCTGGAAATAATGCTGCTAACTTTAATAATTTAGTAGTAAAATTTAGTTCCACAAATGAGTCCTTACCTTTAGGTACAAATCTGCAAGGAAAACCCCAAGGAGAAGTGATTGATTTACGCAGTATCACAAATCAGGTAAAAGCTAATTTTACCGTCAATAGAGAAGCAGCTTTTAATAATTTCATCGGTTTCTATCAAGTAGCTGATGAAAATGGTGGTATTGACTCCAACGGAGATGGTAAAGCTGATATTTTTGCTGGACAAGCTGGTTATATTGAAGCCGCAATTCGTGGGCGTGTTGCAGGTATTGACTTAACAGTTAATAATCAAGGTACAGCAACTTACACAGGAACTTTCCAGCCAGGTACTATCTTTGCACCATTTATTATTGTTGATGGTAGACCCGAAGCTTTACTTGATAGCAATCCTAATAATAATCCAGCAGTTTATTTCCCATACATAGGAGCTAACTCTGATAAAGTAGATCACATTCGCTTATTAGGGAATAACGTTTTTGGCTTTGAAGATTTACCAAATGGTGGTGACAAAGATTTCAACGATATAATCGTGCGAGTAAATTTGAGTATCGTCTAGAAGAAATACTTCGACTATGGCTATACCAAGCAAGCTATCGCTCAGTAGGGGCAATCCCCCCGTGGTTGCCCCTGCCCCTGCCCCTGCCCCTACAACCGTCAACAGTCAACCGTCACCATCCCAATTTTTCCAACACAGGTTTTGTAGACACAATATGTCTTTCTAAACCGAGTTCTTTAGGACTGACACCTAAAGCTAAAGCAATTAATTGGGGTAGGTGTAAAATTGGTAAACCTAACTTTTGACTAATTACTTTTTCTACTTCTGGTTGACGAGAATCTAAATTCAAATGACACAAAGGACATGGTGTAACAATACAATCAGCGCCGTTAGCTAAAGCTTCTTGAATATGATTTCCGGCCATTTGGAAAGATTCTGTAGTCGCATAGCTGGATAAAGGCCAACCACAGCATTGAGTCCTGCCACGATAATATATAGGTGTCGCCCCTACTGCTCGAAAGACATTTTCCATTGCTGTGGGTTGAAAAGGATCATCATAGGGCATGGATTTTTGAGCACGGAGCAGATAACAGCCATAAAAAGCTGCACATTTTAATCCACTTAATTTCTTTGTAACTCGCTCAGTAATTGCTTCTAAACCATAATCTGTCACTAAAGCATACAGAAGATGTTTAACTTCTGTACTTCCCCGATAAGGGGAACATCCCTCTTTTTCCAATAAACCATTAACTTTATTCAAATATTCAGTATCACTTGACTGACATTCTTTTAATCTTTCATCAACGTGACCAATAACTCCCTGGCAAGTGCTACAATGAGTTAGTAGAGGCAGATTTAATGATTCTGCTAAAGCGATATTTCGCGCGTTGACCGTATCTTCTAATAATTGGGAATCTTCTTTAAATGTTCCTGAACCACAACAAGAGGCTTTTTTTAGTTCCACCAGTTCAATACCCAAAGCTTGAGTAAGAGATTGGGTTGATAAATACAATTCCCTACAAGCCCCTTGTGCTACACAGCCAGGATAATAAGCGTACTTGAGTGTTTTAGATAGCATAAAACTATATTTGGTTTAAATTTAGATCTAAAGGATGATAGCTCAATTCTCAATCAATGATGAGAGGCTATTCTACTACAAAATCCCAATATTGTTACCATAAAGGTGTAGCCTGGGGAGTATAAGTAGCTAATTGTTAGGAATTGTTAGCTTTTCACTCACTGTTAATTATCCCCAGTTTTCACAATGGAACATATACTCAGGTTCACCCTTTCCGATAAGATGTATATGCCCGAAAAAACTTTGTTCATTGGGAACAAATCATAACAACTTGTTAAGGACTTTTATTTATGAGCAAAACTGACATTTTTGAAACAGTCAAAAAAATTGTCGCTGAACAACTCAGTGTAGAAGCTGGGGAAATTACGGAAAGCTCCACCTTCATGCAGGATTTAGGTGCTGATTCCCTCGATACAGTTGAGCTAGTCATGGCGTTAGAAGAAGCATTTGAAATCGAAATTCCTGATGAAGCTGCTGAAAAGATTGCATCTGTTCAAGACGCAGTAGATTACATCTTCCAAAAACTTCCTTAATCTACATAGGAAAGTTTTGTTTAGTATCGGCGGGTAAAATAAATACCTTAGTGGTAAACAGATTAACGAAAGAGGCCCGCCTCTACAAGAGTGTCAAGTATCTAAACAGTAAATTGGGCTTCGCAAGAACCAAAATTCCATAAGATTGAGCAAACAGTATACTCTTAACTAAGGATACTTAACTGGGAACTCAGCACTCTCAACTGTTCACGCTGCTGCCTTTTCGCCATATTTAATGTAATCATGACAGACTATAAACGTAACCGTGTTGTTGTAACAGGTGTAGGCGCGATTACACCTATTGGTAACACACCATCTGAATATTGGGAAGGATTATTAAGTGGCAGAAATGGTATTGACTATATCACTGCCTTTGATGCTTCTAAACATGATTGTCGCATTGCCGGTGAAGTAAAGAACTTTGATCCAAGTATTTACTTAGATCGCAAAGAAGTCAAGCGGATGGATCGTTTTTCCCAATTGGGCGTATCAGCCGCTAAACAGGCTGTTGCGGATTCAGGTTTAGTAATTGATGATCTCAACGCTGAACAAATTGGTGTCATCATTGGTTCTGGAATCGGTGGGATTAAGGTCTTAGAAGATCAACAAACTGTTTATTTGAATCGCGGTCCTGACCGTTGTAGTCCCTTCATGATTCCTATGATGATCGCCAATATGGCAGCAGGGTTGACAGCAATTCATACTGGTGCAAAAGGTCCAAATTCTTGCTCTGTAACTGCTTGTGCGGCTGGTTCTAATTCTATTGGTGATGCTTTTAGGCAAATTCAAGGAGGATATGCTAAAGCCATGATTTGCGGTGGTTGTGAAGCAGCAGTTACGCCTTTATCAGTAGCGGGTTTTGCTGCGGCAAGGGCCTTATCAACTCGCAATGATGATCCAGCCCATGCTTGTCGTCCCTTTGATCGAGATCGGGATGGCTTTGTGATGGGAGAAGGGGCGGGAATCTTAATTCTGGAAGAATTAGA
The DNA here is from genome assembly GCA_046080125.1 of Cuspidothrix sp. GTDB lineage: Bacteria > Cyanobacteriota > Cyanobacteriia > Cyanobacteriales > Nostocaceae > Cuspidothrix. The sequence goes on along the minus strand of JBJTTJ010000127.1, from coordinate 1,714 downwards.
ACACGCCCTGAGTCGTGGGGCTAGGATTTATGGGGAAATAGTTGGTTATGGCATGACTTGTGATGCCTATCATATAACTTCTCCCATACCTGGTGGTTTAGGTGCGGCCAGAGCCATTGAATTAGCCTTAAAAGATGGAGCGATCGCACCAGAAATGGTAAGTTACATTAATGCCCATGGTACAAGTACATCGGCTAATGATGTGAATGAAACTAAGGCGATTAAAAAAGCCTTAGGAGATCATGCCTATAAAACGGCAATTAGTTCTACTAAATCCATGACAGGACACCTGTTAGGTGGTTCGGGTGGTATTGAAGCTGTGGCGACTATTTTAGCCATCGCCCACGACAAAATTCCCCCCACCATCAATATCGAAAATCTCGATCCAGAATGCGACCTAGATTATGTCCCCCATAATAGTCGCACTCAAATAGTTGAGGTAGCCTTATCCAATTCCTTCGGATTTGGTGGTCATAATGTTACCTTAGCCTTCAAGAAATTTACTCCCTAGTCACTGGCCTACGGTGTACACACAAATCCTAGCTGTCTGTGTTTGAGTCTGTTTTGCCCCCTACATCCCCCAACTTTGGGGGACTTTGAAAAACTCTTGTTCCCCCAGAATTGGGGGCTAGGGGGCGATTTGATCACTTGTGTGTACACGGTAGAGTCACTGGCAGAGGAGCAGAGGAGCAGGGGAGCAGGGGAGCAGAGGAGCAAAAATTTTGTTCTTTGTTCTTTGTTCTTCCTCCTGAACTCCTGACTCCTGAACTCCTGAACTCCTAACTTTGAGAAGTGAACCAGGATCAAAACTAACTGAACTCTTAGTTCAGGATAACCAAATTATTGGCTTTATTTATCACCAAAAACTCAGAAGATCCCGCTTGTCTATGAACAATTGACAATGGGATGATGAGGAAAGTGGGATCACTTTAAATAATGAACCCAGAAAGAGCAAGTCCTGAGTTGACAATTTCATAGACAAAGCTATACTTATATTGACAAAAGTTAATATATTTTTAGGAAAAAATCAACTACTTGATATATAATACGGTCATATCAAGTATTGAATTGAGACTATTGCCGACGCGAAAACCAAGCAATGATGGTGGTAGTCTTTTTCAGAAACTTAATTGGAACACAATCGCGTCTGGCTAAGGCGTGAAAGTCTACTGAGGGATAACTGCTCCCATGCTCCCGTTGAAGTAGAAAGTAAAGTCTAGTTTTGTCTATGTTTTATATAGCAGATACACATTTAGGGTTTGCTGAATAAACTCAAAACCTGGATGGATAAAGAGTTTGAGGGTGATAACAAAGAAAATAGGTGCAAGGTTTTGGAAGCTATGAGTAGGAAAACCTTGCACTTTGTTGGTTTTTACCTCGTTTGAAAATACAAAAAACTCCTTGATATCCTCAAACTCCTGACTCCTGGAAATTCTTAATTTTCACGGAAAGACTTTTTCAGCAAACCCTAATTATTCATTACCTTCAATTGGTGCAAAACCCTGACGTTGAATGTTCTCTGTAATACTCCTTGGTTCTAGAAACTGCAATAAATAATCTGGACCACCTGCTTTTGAACCTACACCAGAAAGTTTAAAACCGCCAAAAGGTTGACGCGCGACAATTGCCCCGGTAATATTGCGGTTAATATACAAATTACCAACTTCAAATTCTGCTTGTGCTTGTTCAATGTGGGAAGGTGTACGAGAATAAA
>JBJTTJ010000126.1:0-14141 GCA_046080125.1 Cuspidothrix sp. | reverse complement strand
CTACATGGACTAATAACCACAATTGTTCACCCTGAATTTGCCAAACTTTGACTAATTGGTCAGCATATCTCTTTCCTTGTTCGGCTTCACGGGTAATTTGTTGAAATTCTTTATCGAGAAATTCATAAGGACGTTCCCAGTTAATTAATGCCTTGGTTTCGGGAAAAAAGAATTGCATTGCTTGGGGAAAATATGCGGTGAGAATTTCTTTCCATGGACTATCAAAATCAGCCCGTTTATGAATAATATTGGTCATGAATTAGTGGCAGATGATTGTTTATCTTACCTGAAATTCTTAATTACTGAATAAAAGTTGTATAGCAGTATTTTCCGCCCAAATATCTGTAAAATATTTCTATGAAATGTTTACACAATAAAGCTTTTAATAATGTTGAAGTTGACTTTGAATAAAATCTACCCAAAAACCTGAATTTTTTAATACCGCCAGTAAATACTGCTAAGTACACACAAAAATAAAGCTTCAGTCCACTCCACAACAGCGCCATAGGTATCTCCCGTATGTCCACCTAACTGATGATTAAACCAAGCGGCGCTAATAACAGAAATTACACTCCCGGTTAAAACCATCACCACAGATAAAATTAACTTTTGCGGATAAATTAACCAAATGACAATACTCAAACCCAGTAATAAAAACCAGCTTGGGAATAAATCCAAATAAGAACGAATAGCTTGTTTATGAAATGCACCTTTACCAGTTGGCTTAAGATAAGGATAACAGGCGATCGCCATTTGTTGTCCCCAGCGTCCCCACCCACAAGCAGAAATCAAGACTAAATAATGGTTTTCAGTTATCTCTGTTAAAGCTGTTATTTTCAAAATAATAATCATAATAGCTGCCATTGCCCCAAATGCACCAGTGGCGCTATCCGTCATTACCTGTAATCTGCGTTTAGGATCACCCACTGCTAAACCATCGGCCGTATCCATCGCTCCATCTAAATGTAATCCTCCCGTAATAGCAATCCATCCACCCACCACCAAAGCATTACGAGTGAGTGCTGGTACACCAACATAATTTAATCCCCCATCTAACCCACCTAAAATACTACCAATCATTAGGCCAACTATCGGCGCGAAAAAAGCAACCCGTTGGAAGTCCAAATTTGGCCAATAGGGTAAGGGAATAGCAGTATAGAAAATTACAGATGCAATAAAATGTAGGATTTGCTGTTGGCACCAGTGTAAAACATTAGCCATACTTTAAATGGGATTTAATTAGCCAAAATATTCTGAGTATTGATGAATATAAGAGTTTTGATCATCAATTATTCCCATACCGAGAATTTGCCTCCAATGATTGGACGATTGCCCCCTAAACTTGATATTTTGGAAATATAAGGAATTAACTATCTATTTCATTGACTCCCTGGCTACGTTGTCACTCACATTTCATCAACCCCTATTCCTCTATGAGTCACCATCTACCCGACGTAAAAATACCAGCGCCCTGTATAGTCAACACGGGGATTATTGTTAATAAACTGGATATCCATCGCTTACTAAGTGATTTGGGTAGAGTTCGTTATCTTTATACTCAAGACAACCAGATACTAAGTGAGGGTGACGGGGATATAATGGAAGTATTTGGGAATCCTCATCGCTCTACTTTAGTAGCCAATAATGCCCTCTATCTGAATGTGGATAGTTTTGATTATCTAGAATTAAAACAGTCTTCCCAAAAAGAGGTTTATTTTGATTTGACTCAAGAACAAATGTGTTTGCGTTTAATTCCTCTTTCTACACCCTTTCAGGAAAGACGAAATCGGCAATTAAATTGTACTGCCATAGAAGCAATGATGGATCAGTCCTTAGCGGCTAGATGGGATGCAGAAATTGATGATGACTGTTGTGATTCGTTTTAAAGAAGTTATCACTTCGACTTCGCTTAGTGACCAGAGTTCGCTTAGTGACTAGTCACCGAGTCAGGAGGGGAAAAAAGAAAGGATCTAACAACGTAGTGTATGTACACTGCCCTACGCTATCAGAAAACCTTAACTAGAGAAATCATATACTCTCTTGGGTGATAGTGGATTGCAGGGTCTCACCCTTACAGGATAAAAACCCCCACTGCCTCAAGTAAGCGAGAAAATGTTAAGTTGGTGAATAAATTTAGCGAAATAGTATTTTTCTCTTGAGTGCCAATTTTTCTTTTACAAGTCTCGCTACCTGTAGCCAGACCAGAGCTAGGGCGGGAATATTTTCTACTCCCCATGGTGTCGTAGAAACACCCAGATTTATGCCAGTGGGAACTTTAGCGAATGTCAAAACTATCACCCCTGCCCAATTGGGAGCAACGGGAGCGCAAATGGTTTTAGCTAATACCTATCATTTACATCTCCAACCAGGAGAAGCCATTGTCGCTGGTAGTGGTGGGCTACACAAGTTTATGGGTTGGCATGGTCCGATGCTGACAGACTCTGGTGGGTTTCAGGTTTTTAGTCTGAGTGAGATGCGAAAAATTACTGAAGAAGGCGTAACTTTTCGCTCGCCTCATGATGGACAAATGATTAAGTTAACCCCAGAACGTTCTATTGAAATTCAGAACATTTTGGGGGCAGATGTGATCATGGCCTTTGATGAATGTCCTCCCTATCCTGCCACTCGTCAGGAAGTAGAGGCTGCAACTGATAGAACCTATCGCTGGTTAAAACGCTCTATATCCGCCCACCAACGCCAGGATCAGGCTTTGTTTCCCATTGTCCAAGGGGGGGTATATTTAGATTTACGCGCCCGTGCTGCTCAAAATTTGGCGGAGTTGGATATGCCAGGATATGCTATTGGTGGGGTAAGTGTGGGTGAACCGACGGAGTTAATGGCGCAAATTGTCGAAACTACAGCACCGTTGTTACCGGTGAATAAACCCCGTTATTTGATGGGTGTGGGGACTTATCGGGAAATGGCACGCGCCATCGCTTCTGGTGTAGACTTATTTGATTGCGTCATTCCCACCCGATGGGCTAGACATGGAACAGCTATTGTTAGCGGTGAACGGTGGAATCTCAAAAATGCTAAGTTTCGTGAAGATTTTACACCATTGGATACCACTTGCCCTTGTTATACCTGTGAAAATTTCAGTCGTGCTTATATATCTCATTTAGTGCGATCGCAAGAAATATTAGCTTATACCTTATTGACTATTCATAACATCACCGAATTGATTCGCTTTACCCAAAAGATTCGAGAATCAATTTTGAGCGATCGCTTTGTTACAGATTTTGGTCACTGGTTAGAACCATCAGCAATTGATCTCGACAAAACCGTTCGCGTAGCGTGGCTTTAATCAATCTGACCTCTACCTAGCTTCGTCAATCCAAAATCCAAAATCCAAAATCCAAAATTGGATCACCCAACCATGTTAAGATACATCTTACATATTAAAGTTGTGTTGGCATATTAGGTGGATTTAAACAAACATGGAAGCAGCACTATTACTAGCAAAACTCCCTGAAGCTTACCAAATCTTCGACCCCTTGGTAGATGTTTTACCTGTTATTCCCGTATTCTTCTTGTTACTTGCATTTGTTTGGCAAGCAGCAGTGGGTTTCAGATAAGTTACTCATCGCCAATTTTCTGGGCAGGTAACACACACCTGTCCTCATTTTTCTTTATGCAATTAATATTTCTTAATATTTTGCAATAAATCAATATAATTGATTCAGTTATACACGCCATCGCCAGAAATCTACTATGGGAAACATCAAATTTGTTAAAGAGAATAAAGAAATCATAGCCGCCGATGGCGCAAATCTCCGACTCAAAGCCGTAGAAAACGGGATTGATATTTATAAATTCTTCGGCAAAATGACCAATTGTGGTGGCGCTGGACAATGTACTACTTGTATTGTGCAAATTACCGAAGGACTAGAAAACCTATCCCCCCGCACAGATTTGGAAAACCGCAAATTCAAAAATAAGCCTCATAACTACCGTCTTGCTTGTCAAACCCTAGTTAATGGCCCAGTGAGTGTGATCACCAAACCCTAAATTTTGCAGGTCAACTCAAAATTAGTATCTACTAACCAAAAAATTTGGATTAACTCTGTCATCTAAGATGGTATTCTAAAATAGTTGACAGGAAATTACACAAAAGGCTATCTTGCTATGCAAGTTAATGAACTGGGTTTCGTAGCGAGCATTTTGTTCGTATTAGTACCCGCAGTGTTTTTAATCATTCTTTACATCCAAACTGCCAGCCGCGAAGGTGGAAAAGATAGTTAATACTTGGACTATAGAACAAAAACCCCCTCAACTATACAGTTAAGGGGTTTTTACTTATTCAGGGCTAATCTGTATGAAGAGATTATCCAACAGTTCGCGCCAGGAGAACTGGACAGGTAGCATTAATACGAACATAGTCAGATAAAGACGCGCCTATCAAACGATCTATATCTACAAAGCTCCTAGCAATAGATGGCCGACGGTCTGGAGAACCAATCAGTAATAAGTCTATATTCAATTCATTGGTCAACCGACAAATTTCTTCACCGGGTTTACCACTGCTAGTAACACAACGCACTGCTACAGATTGTCTTTCTGCCTCTGCTACGGCCATTCCTAGTACAGAACTTCTCTCTGGTTTAAGATCAGTAACACCGGATAACTTACCACCTAAATCCGTATTGACATTAGCTAAAACCAATTGTCCACCGGTAACACCTCTGAGTAAAAACAAAGCTAAATTCAAGCAGTTTTTAGCAGCATCAGAATTATCCATTGCCACCATAATACGCTTAATGTTTTTCACGTAAATGTCATCTTTCACCAACAACATAGGACGGGAAGACAATTGAAAAACATACTGACTAACAGAATTGGATAAAATTGATTGTAATCGCTTCAATCCGCGTGAACCCATAATAACTAAGTCAGCATCCATTTCTTCAGCTACTTGACAAACTACATCCTTGGGATCACCCTGACGCAAAATGGAAGAAACTTGACTGGGATCTAAGTTTAAATACTGAATAGCTTTAGCAAGAATTTTACCGCCTTCTTCCCATTTATCGGTCATTACAGCAGCAGTGCTTTGTGGTGGAACAACATGAAGAACAGTAACTCTTGCACCACTAAAAGCAGGTAGTTCTTTCAAGTTCTTGAGCATTTCTTCCGCGTGTCCCAAACCGGAGACAGCCAGCAAAATTTTTTGTATCATTTTTACGTCTTTGTCGTGAAGGTTTTTGTGGTTTTTGCTGCTAATATTGGGCGATGGCTGCGCCATACGAGCTAACAGAATGTTGTTTCTGATGCACTGAACAACCTAGTTAAATATTTAGGCATAAATTAACTAATTAGCAGTATAACTAATACTAATCAGCACAAGAGCGATAAATATTAAGTTTTTTTACGCCTAATTACGAGAAGTTACAACTAGGTTGCCTATTATTAAGCATACTGCTTATTTTGCCTGATAAAATTAATAAAATATGATATTAGTTATCATTTGTAATCTATATTAATTTTTTTTAATTTAAGTTAATTATTACTGAAAAATCCATAAAAATGAGCATATATGTGTTTTAGGCGAGAACATCACTATATTTTTTGTGATGATTAAATATGATTGAAAAATAAACTTAAAGCATAAATAATTATGTGATTATAACTTCAGAAGTTCAATTATAATGGTAGAAAATATAAACTCTGGTTAATTAAGAGGTAAAATATCATGTTGAGAATACAACCACCAACCGCCATTGATTTTAATCCATCAATTTTGGCTAAAGATCAGGATGAACAACCTATTTTGATGATAGATGTAAGATTTTCGGGTATGTATTCTTCCCCGGATCTAAATATCTTAAAAATGGAACAATATCAGCATATTCCTTTTTTTAAGATGATCTTGAATCTGATCCTGATGATACTCCTATTGAGGAAATAAAAGAGAGTTTGAAAATATCATTACAAGAAGCAAAAGCAGGAAAAAGAATACCTTTAGAAAAAATGTGGGAAGGAATTGATGCAGAATAATTCCTTTTTAATTAACAGTGTTGGGTTTCGTTACCTCAATCCAACCTACTCAAAAGATATTAAATATCTAAGTCTATTTCTATCTGATTAACTTTTACTTCTTTGTGTTTTTCGGCACTTTTAAGAACTTCAAATGCTAAGGTCATGGCGAATCTTTGTTTATTTTCAATAATATCTTGAACTGTGACAATTTGAATTTTATCACAACTATGAGTCATCAGTTTATTTTGATAAAAACCAGCAGATTTAGCGGTTTTCAACATATCCTTTGTAGGATTTTCTAAGGTGATAAATATGGCTATACTGGCATTTTCTAGGGTCATTGTTCCTAATAAATCTCGGATATCTCCTGATTTAACTTTGCCAGATTTAACTTGAAAAATTACTTTTTCTGGTTGACCTTTATCACCTTGAAATAAAACAGTTCCATCTACTCCTTTATCAGAACCTTTTTTAGTGTTAATAATTGCTCTATTATTAGTATAAGTTAATATTGCCCATTTTTCAAATTCTTTACGAGTGCGATCATCTGTTTTATTTGCTAATGCTTTAGCGCTTTCTATATCTTTAGGAATACCATGCAGTTTGATTGTATCTACAAATTCTTTACCGAAGCTATCTTCTAATCTTTTTAAAATTAAACTGATGCTTTGATAAGTAATATCAATTCCTAGCCATTGACGATTTAATTTTTGGCAAACTGCAACAGTTGTACCACATCCACAATAAGCATCTAATATTACATCATTTCCGTTAGAACTGGCTTTTATGATTCTTTCTAATAATGCTTCTGGTTTTTGGGTTGGATATCCTAAACGTTCTTTTGAAGTAGGAGCAATTTTATTAATATCATGCCAGAAATTATCAATTTGTCGCCCTTTTGCTTCAGATAAATAAATTTTTTGACTTAATGTTTTACCTGTTTTTGATTTAATAATTCTTCCTTCTTCATAAAGTTTTTGCATTTTCTCTTGAGTAAAACGCCAATAGCCTTTTACCCCTAAAAACTCATAATATGGATTTCCTTTAGCTGCTCCACCAGGTCCATCTACAGGAGCTAAACGATAAATACGATTTGTTGATTCTTCAACATATTTATAATCTCTTTTCACTGCTTCTTCAGTATAAGGTTCATATTGCGGATAAAACATATAATTTGATGCGTTTTTTGCGTACAATAAAATTGTATCTGTAATTCTACCAAAATGCTTTGCTCCTTGTTTTCCATCACCTTTTGCGGTAGAACGTTTCCATATAATTTCATTAATAAACTCCCCTCCTTGAGAACAAAAAATAGCATCTAAAATCAATTTTAAATAATGACTAGCAGTAGGATCACAATGTAAATAAAAACTTCCTGTAGGTTTCAAAACGCGATGAATTTCTGTTATCCTTAAAGTCATACTCACCAAATAAGCGAGTAAACTTCCTTTTCCTAAGACATTACTTAAACCTGAAATTAACGCAATACATTGTTGAGTAAATAAACCATGATAATTGGTAATGATTTCATCTATTCCCCGAATAGCGTGATTATCCCATTCCCAAGTATCAATAAATGCTTGAGCTTGCGCTTTATCTTCTGCACCAATATTATTATAAATTTGATTGTAATTCCGTTTAGAATTGAAAGGAGGATCAATATAACACAAGTCAACAGACTCATCTTTAATGTAACGTCTTAAAACTTCTAAATTATCCCCATAATAAAGTTGATTAACCATTGTTTTCTTGCAATTACTTTGCTTAAATTAACCCTGATTAGTCATTCTTATACCTAATTACTTTTTTGTCATAGGAGAAAATCTGGGATATTCCCTGATGTTTTTTTAAAAAGTATTAAGCAAAAACCTGAAAAACCCTGATAATCTGGAAACGGATTAGGTTATAATGGCTAGAATCATTAACCCATCTAATTTTTATGAATGTTACAGAAATTTTACAATTTGTGGATAATTTAGTATTTACTAAGACTGATAAACATTTAGATGATTTGCAAAAAAAGATCATTGAGGAACTGTTTCAAGGTAGAACTTATAAACAAATTGCCAATATGTATGATTATGATGAGGGTTATATTGGTGATGAAAGTAGGAATTTATTTAAAATTTTATCTGAAATTTTAGAGGAAGATATTAATAAATCTAATTTTTGTTGGACTCTCGAAAGGGTTACAAACTCTAAAATTATTAATTTTGAAAGAAATAATATTAATTGGTGTCCTAATCATCAAAAATCAAATCATCATCAACATAATAATAATACAGAAAAATCTAATTCTTCTTACCATGATTTAACCTTAGCACCTAAAATAATACGCTTTTATGGAAGAAATACAGAATTAGAATGTTTATCTAATTGGATATTAAATCAGAATACTCATTTAATTTCAGTTTTAGGATTATCAGGAATTGGTAAAACTATCCTGGTAAAAAAATTCGTTGATCTAAATCTGCAACAATTTGAAGTAGTGATTTGGAGAAGTTTAAAATTTCCTAAGTCCCTAAATTTACTTATTGATGATTTATTGAATGTTTGTCAACAAGAAGCTAAAGAAACGATAGATGATAAATTCAATCAAATATTTAATATTTTGAGAAATAAAAAATGTTTGATTATTTTAGATGATCTAGAAAATATCTTTGTTAACCGTCAATTTGCTGGACAATATAAACCAGAATATCAAAATTATCAAACCTTTCTGCAAATGATTACAGAAGTTGAACATCAAAGTTGTTTAATTTTAATTAGTCAGGAAAAATGCCCAGAAATGATATCCTTTGATGATGAACTTTACCCAATTCATTCTTTAGAACTATCAGGTTTAAATCATGCAGCTATAGAAATATTAAAAAATCAAGGATTAAAAAATGAGGAAATTTGGCTAGAATTAATTAACTTATATGAAAGTCATCCTAAATATTTACAGTATATCAGTATCTTAATTAAAGATGTATTTCAGGGTGAAGTATCAGAATTTATCAAAGAAAATAGTTTAATCTTAACAGAAGAGTTTAAATCTCTCTTTGATTTAATTTGGATAAGATTATCAGATATTGAAAAACGGATATTATTAACAATTAGTCAAAATGATCAACCTATATCTAGGGACGAGATGAAACAGTCTTTATCATCATCATCAATAGATATAATTAACGGGTTGCAATCATTAACGAGAAGATTTTTATTAACCAAATTAGAGAATGATGAAAAACAATTTTTTAATATTTCCTCCGTTATTAGACAGTATTTGAAAGTATATCATAGTTCTTCTTTGTAATTGCTGATAGGAGAACAATTTAAGTTTAAGAAAAAGGTTTAAGCCATTTTTTAAAAATTGCAGTATCCAAAGCAATAGCCGCCAAAGCAAACCAAAGAATACTTTCTCCTGCTAAGATTAAAAAAGGGAAAATAGAATTATTAAAAATCCAACCAGTTTCTATTTGAGTTAATCCTCTGACTAAACCAAAAGCCCAAATTCCCCCAGTTTTGAGGTGAGGATTTGTATCTATGCGAATAATATAGCGATACGTAACACCAAATAAAAAACCAGAAAAGCCCGCTATGATGCCACTTAATAACATCTCGATATTTATGGGTACAATTTGAGCATTATTAAGTATGGGGAAATACTTTTCTAACCAGAAAATATTGATCAGGGTGGTGATGAGGAAAGCTAAACCTAAAGATATGCCGCCAATAACTCCCGCTTTGAGGGATTCTAACCGTTCTGCCATCAATTCCATGATATTGCCAAACCTCCGATAGAGCCGCCTTTTTCCAGTATGATAAATATTAGAGACCTTTTGTAATTATTTGAAAAGTAGAACTATGATTTTGACACTGGGTTGGGTATCATTGTTGACCGTGTTTACTTGGTCAATTGCTATGGTAGTTTGGGGACGCAACGGACTATAGAATCATCGTGGAAATTCCATTTCTGAGCATTTTGGCTTTATTTGCTGTAGTCTTGCTAGTAGGGGTCACTGGTGGTGTAATTTATCTAACATTAGCAGATTGGCGCGATCGCCGTCTTTTGGATGAAGAAAACCGCGTAACTCGACGTAGCACAACTAAGCGAAAATGATGATCTTACAGTACATATATTGCTGTATTTTGCGTTAAATACCGTTTATGTGGGAAAACAATCCATCGTTTTCCTACATAATTTATGGCAACAATCAATAGACATCTCCAGAAATTAAATATACGTTTCCTAGAGCCCTTGTAGAGACGTTCCATGGAACGTTTCTACATTATTTTTCACCAAATGTCTAATGGAAACAGGTATATTAACGATAAAATCCTTTTAATGCTGTAAATCTTTTAATCCAGGAGCTGGGTAGATAGTTTCCCCCTAGCAAGTAATAAATCACCTGGAGGAAAAGAACCATTTTCTGTAATGATGGCTGTAATTAAGTCAGCAGGTGTAACATCAAAAGCTGGGTTATAAAATTCTACTCCTGGGGGCGTAATCAGAGTTTCACCAACTTGATAAATTTCCTCTGGATGACGTTCTTCAATGGGAATTTGACTACCATCAGTTAATTGAAAATCAACTGTAGATAAAGGTGCGGCCACGAAGAAAGGAATATTATGAGATTTAGCGATAATAGCTAAACTGTAAGTTCCGATTTTATTGGCAGTATCACCATTAGCAGCAATTCTATCAGCACCAACAACTACCGCATCAATTAACCCCTGTTTCATACAGTGGGCAGCCATATTATCAGTAATTACTGTCACTGGAATTCCTTCTTGTACACATTCCCAGGCTGTGAGTTTTGCACCCTGCAAGCGAGGGCGGGTTTCATCCGCATATACTCTAGCCAAACGTCCTGCTGTCCACGCAGAACGCACTACACCCAAAGCCGTACCATAACCACCCGTTGCTAAAGCCCCAGCATTGCAATGAGTGAGTATAATTAGTTGATCAGGGGTTTCCGGTAGGGCAGCCAAACCATGATCACCTATGGCTTGACAAGTTTGGAAATTGTCTGTATTGATCTTTTCGGCAGTTTCTAAAAGAGTCTGTTTAATTTCGGCAACTGTTCCCACAGTTTCATAGGCCGTTTGCATCATTTGGCCAATTGCCCAAAATAAATTTACCGCAGTCGGACGGGTAGAACGTAACAAATTAGCTACTGCTTCCAGTTTAGTTAAAAACTCCTGGTGATCATTGGTTTCAATTTCCCTCGCCCCCAAATACATCCCATAGGCCGCAGCAACTCCAATAGATGGCGCACCTCTAACAATCATAGTGGTAATGGCTTGTGCCATATCTTCACTGCGGTGAATTTCCATCACTATATATTCATCAGGTAAGCGGGTTTGATCAATCAGTAATACTGAATTGTTTTGCCAAAGGAGGGGATAAATCATATTTTTCTTTGTTAGTGGTCAGTTGTTGGTGGTCAGTTGTCAGTTACCTTATTCCCTGTTCCCTCTTCCCCAAATTAAGTTAACAAAGAAAGATGAAAATCACTCAAAAAATCAACAATTGGCTGGAAACCCGTGCTGCTGCACCTGCTTATGGTGGTTGGGTATTAGTGGGAATCTCTATCTGCTATCTAGGTGCAGGGATTAATACAATGGCTGGGTGGCTATATGTCATTAGTGGAGTTAGTTTTGCCCTGTTGGGGGTATCAGCTTTTGTTCCTGTGCGATCGCTTGCGGGTATAGTCGTTAAACGTCATCCCATTGAACCAGTCACCGCAGGTGATGAACTCAAAATAGAAATAGAAGTTCACAATCAAAAGAAACAACCTGTTACTTTATTGCAAGTTAGAGATATTCTGCCATTTATTTTAGGTGAGCCAGTTGAGCAGAACATAGAAACTATTCAACCACAAGCTAGTTACCGATGGGTCTATTATTACCCTACCCAAAAGCGCGGCCTTTACCGTTGGCACACAGTAGAATTAGCCACCGGTGCGCCTTGGGGTTTATTTTGGTGCCGTCGTCCCCAAAAATGCCAAGGGAGGGCAACAGTTTATCCCACCGTTTTACCCCTCACCACTTGCCCCTTAATTGATGACATAGGACAGGATGAAAGCCAACGAGGAGATCCCCGTGGTAAACCCTTACAAATGGGAACAACAGGCTTAGTGCGATCGCTCCGTCCCTACCGCATCGGTGATTCGACAAGATTAATTCACTGGCGCACAAGCGCTCGCTATGGAGAATTACGAGTGCGAGAATTAGAACTGATCACTGGCGGACAGAAAATGATTATCGCCCTAGATAGTTCCTACAAATGGGAACAAGAACTATTTGAACAAGCTGTCATTACCGCCGCCACCTTGTATTTTTATGCCCAAAAGCAAAAACTGCAACTCCAACTATGGACATCAGCCACAGGTATAATCAAAGGCGACATCTCCGTTCTTGAAACCCTAGCCGCCACCAACCCCTGCGAAAACAATCAACTGCCACCAGATCACTGCCCCCTAATTTGGCTCACCCAAAATTCCTACACCACATCCTCCCTACCCCTTGGTAGTCGCTGGATATTATGGGAAAATGCCACCACGCCCCCAGAAACAGTCATTAATCAAAACTATCCAGGCCTCATTATTCACAACGAGCAACAACTACAACCCCAGCTTCAAAAATCTCTAACTTCATTTTGAGTGTTATTTGTCATTTCTGGCTTTAATCCATCTTTATGCAAATCCCGCCAAGTAGCTAAACCCCAATTATAGGTAAACCTTGCTATACCAGCGTGTTTAACCATTAATATTTCCTGGGTTTTGTTTAACTTGAGTTTTGTTTTGATAGATAAAAGCATTGCTCGATTTCAACACTGTATTTCTTCGCTGTCTAAATCTAACATATCTTGTACAGGTTTGTCAATAGTATTTTTGAGATGATCTTTGATTTCTTTGGAGTAATTCCTCAATCCGTACAATCGACAAGAAAAGCAGTGGATAATCGCCATTAGGTCTTCCACTAATTCTTGTTGAGGTGACAAAGATTCTTGATTTGCGACTATAATCTGACACCTTACGGAACTTGCTAATTCCATAATAAAGTCAAAAGCAAACCGACACATTCTGTCTTTGTGCGCCACAACAATTGTTGATATTTCGCCTTTAAGCATTGATAACATAATTGATAAAAACTTTTTTCTTTTAAAGTTTAATCCGCCTCCAATCTCTGAAACCCAATCATCAACAGCTAAACCACGACTCAAGCAAAATGTTTCCATCGCGGATACTTGATTTCTGAGTTCGGATTTTTGGCTACTCGAAGAAACTCTACAATAAACAACTACTTTTCGTTTTGAGTCTACAGGTTTTAATCCCTGGGTAATCAGTAAATCATCTTCAGTATAAAAACGATGCCCCGACAATGTTCTTTTGGCTGGAAGTCTTCCTTCAACATCCCATCTTTGCAAGGTCTTGACTGAAACTCCGATTTTTTTAGCAAATTCATGAGGTTTAAACATAAAGTCACTCTTATGTTTGTCTATGAGTGTACAGGTTTGTCTATTAAATTGTCAACTTAGGACAAGCTCTTCCCAGTCCCCAGCGATGCACTGAGCTTGTCGAAGTGTCCCCATTCCCCAATCACCTGTACCTAAGACAACGACATCACGCATAATTAATGTAATTATTATTTAGGTTTTCACCTGTACATCATGATGAGCGAACTGGAGCGGTATTATAGAGCTTTAGATTTAGAGCCTGGAGCAACACTAGAAGAGATTAACCAGGCTTACAAAGATTTAGTGTTTGTTTGGCATCCTGATCGCCTACCTAAAGATAACCACCGCTTACAGCAAAAAGCCCAAGACAAGATTAAAGCCTTGAATGAGGCTCGTGAAAAATTACGTTCCCTAAAAGATCAACCTCAAACTGCAAGTTATTCTAGACCTACTCAACCGAAAAAACCATCTTCGAGTTATTATCAACCCACACAAACAAATTACCAACCACCAAATCAAAATCCTGACTTGAGCGGCAAAGATTTTAGTCGCGCTAATTTGAGTAATAAAGACTTATCTGGCAGAAATTTGAGTTATGCCAATTTAAGCGGTTCTAATCTCAGTGATACTTTTATGCACAAAGTTAATCTTAGAGGTGCGGATTTGTCGGAAGCCAATTTATTTAGAGCTAACTTGTTGTTAGCAGATTTGAGAGAAG
>JBJTTJ010000125.1:0-2704 GCA_046080125.1 Cuspidothrix sp. | reverse complement strand
ACACCGAGAAGTTCCCTCGGTGGCTTTAGTTGGTTATACCAATGCTGGTAAATCTACTTTACTCAACGCCCTCACTAATTCGGAAGTATACACGGCTGACCAATTATTTGCTACCCTTGACCCCACCACACGGCGGTTAATGCTTCCCCACGCGGAAACCGGCGCACTCCAGGAAACTTTAATGACGGATACTGTAGGGTTTATCCATGAATTACCTGCGTCTTTAATGGATGCCTTCCGCGCTACTTTGGAAGAAGTAACAGAAGCGGATGCTTTATTGCATTTAGTAGATTTATCTCATCCTGCTTGGTTAAGTCATATTCGCTCAGTTCGGGATATACTTGCACAAATGCCCATTACACCGGGACCTGCTTTAGTGGCTTTTAATAAAATTGATCAGGTTAGTAGTGAAACCCTAGCGTTAGCAAGGGAAGAGTTTCCCCTAGCGGTTTTCATTTCTGCTAGTCAGCGTTTAGGACTAGAAAACCTACGTCAACGTCTATCACTGTTAATTCAGTACGCTGTTGATGGTCGTTTATGATTTTCATATCCTCGATTTCTTAAAGAAGTCGGGGATATAAGCTTAATGAATAATCAAACTATCTTTAGTCAGTGCTAAAAAATCATAATTTATGATTGATAATAATGTCAATGATTCAACAATAATCCGGTTTTGCTAGAATCATGATGACTTCAATGTAATTGGTTACAAGATGATGATTACTACTGTTGAGCATCGTTATAGTTTAGATGAATATCGCGCTATTGAAGAAAAAGCTGAAGAACGTAGTGAATATCGTGATGGAGAAATTGTACCAATGTTGGGAGGATCAATCAATCATAGCCGTATAGGTGGCAATATTTTTGCATTTCTCAAGTTTATTCTGCGCGATAGTAAATATGAGCCAATTAATAGTGATTTGAGATTATGGATTCCTGAATATCAACGCGGAGTATATCCAGATGTCATGGTTTTTGCCAGAAGTGTTGAACGTTAAGAAAATCTTGATAAAAACAGCCCAAAATATGTTAAATTTTGGGCGAAGGATTAAAATATTTTGATTAACTATGATTATAAACTCATTTCCCAAGATTGTCAAAAATATCCTGGGAGGACTACCCAAAAATGATTATCCTGTTTTAAGATGTTACGCACCTAAACTGTATAATCTCAATATTCTTAACTTCTGTGGAACAGGCATCCTGCCTGTTAACCTTATCCAAGTTAAAAGCACAACAGCTTATGCGTGGTTTGAAAAGATTGTAGAGACGTTCCATGGAACGTCTCTACATTATTTTTCAGAACGTCTCTACATTATTTTTCAGCAGATGTCTAATGTATAATATAAATACATAGCAATCTTAAATGAGTTATGAACAAAAATATCCCGGATTTCTTTAAGAACTCGGGTATCTGAATCTCGTACTGTTGACAAATCAAATGGGATTCCCATATCTCTTACTCATAAAGATAGCTTCACTATCTAGCCATTATGGTGCGTTACGCTGTCGCTAACACACCCTACATTAGTATTTTAATAATTCTCTTCTTCTTGCGATTTTTTCAACTTATGTATTATACCCTATAAACTATCTCGGCTTCTGAAAAAATTTCCTCAAGAAAAGAAAAAGAAGGGCAGAGGGTAAAAGAATAAGAGTATAAAGGGCTACAAAGTCCTGAACGAAGACACGACCCGAAAACCGTAGTAGTTGTCACGACTGTCGCGCGAAGCCCTAAGGCGATACGCAGCCCGACAGTACCCAGCACCGTGGTATCAAGAACCGCTACGAAGCATTTTAACGTTACTGCCGCTTCGACTATTCCAAGTGCTACCGTTTGTAGGTGCGTTTATATAATTTTTATGCCAGTCATCTTCGCACCATTCCCACACATTACCGTGCATATCGTATAAACCAAAAGCGTTAGGGGGAAAAGAACCTACATTAGTGGTTTGCTGGCGATATTCACCTTTAGGGGCATTACCATAAGGATAATCACCATTATAATTGACTAAATCAGTGGTGATGGTTTCTCCAAAATAAAATGGTGTAGTTGTCCCGGCTCTACAAGCATACTCCCATTGTGCCTCACTGGGCAACTGATAGTTTTTACCTGTTTTTTGGCTTAACTTTTGACAAAATGCAACTGCATCATCCCAACTCACGGTTTCAACGGGGCGGTTATTGCCTTTGAAGGAAGATGGGTTCTTTCCTAGAATAGCTTGATATTGTGCCTGTGTCAAGGGGTATTTTCCCATAAAGAAACTAGGAACTGTCACTCGGTGCTGGGGACTTTCATTATCCCATCTTTCCGCTTCATTTTCCGGTGAACCCATTATAAAAGTTCCCCCAGGAATGGCTATCATTTCCAAAAATACACCATTTCCTAAATCTTCTTGAAATGATGATAAAGGAATATTTTGAGGAATATTTGCTGGTGGGTTGGGTTGGTTTGTTGGTGGGGAAATAAACTGGAGTATTTGTTTTAAAGGGTTCTGAGAAACTGGGTTTTGTGGAGTTTGGGAAACAGGAATAACCAGAGTTTTTGTAGTTTCTACTGCTGTTAATATTTCTAAAATATCCCTAGCTGAAGGATAACGTTTAGCAGGAATATCCTGTAACATTTTGGTTAAGATGTTGGTTAATTCCTGACTTAAAGAAACATATTTTTGCCATGTCCACTGCATTTGGTTAGTATCAAACA
>JBJTTJ010000124.1:0-17274 GCA_046080125.1 Cuspidothrix sp. | reverse complement strand
TCTACGAGGTATTGTTGAAGAATTAATGCTGGATGTAATGTATGAGTTACCTTCTCGTAAAGATGTGACTCGTTGCACTGTCACTAAGGAAATGGTAGAAAAACGCTCTACTGCGGAACTGCTGGTACATCCTTCTTCTTTACCTAAACCAGAATCGGCTTAATTGTCAGTTGTCAGTTGTCAGTTGGCAATTGTCAGTTGTCAGTTGTCAGTTGTCAGTTGTCAGTTGTCAGTTGTCAGTTGTCAGTTGTCAGTTGTCAGTTGTCAGTTGTCAGTTGTCAGTTTTTAATTTTTAATCGTGAAAAATGACTTATATAAATGTTCGGGGTGTTGAGCATTATTACGAATGGATCAAAAAACCATCGGATGTGATTAAACCAGTGATGGTTTTTATTCATGGCTGGGCTGGTTCGGCTAGATATTGGCGCGGCACTGCTGAGGCTTTATTAGACCAGTTTGATTGTTTACTCTACGATATGCGCGGGTTTGGACGCTCCCATGCTCAACCTAACCCAGAAATAGCCCCTAATGTTGATAGTTTAAGTTATCAACTGGAAGATTACGCGGAAGATTTAGCAGCTTTGTTAGATGGATTGCAACTTCAGCGTGTTTATATAAATGCCCATTCTATGGGTGCTTCCATTGCCACTTTATTTTTTAACCGCTACCCCCAAAGAGTGGAAAAGGGAATTTTAACCTGTAGCGGTATTTTTGAATATGATGAAAAAGCCTTTGCTGCTTTTTATAAATTTGGGGGATTAGTAGTTAAATTTCGTCCGAAATGGTTAAGAAAAATCCCTTTGGCTGATAGGATGTTTATGGACAGATTTCTCCATCGTTCTATTCCCAAATCTGAAAGACAGGCTTTTTTAGAAGATTTTATTAATGCTGATTATGATGCCGCTTTAGGAACAATCTTCACTTCTGTGAGTCGAGAACAGGCGGAATTTATGCCGACTGAATTTGCTAAATTAACTGTACCGACACTGTTAGTTGCAGGGGAATATGATATTATTATTCCGGCAGAATTGGGGAAAAGGGCAGCGGCTTTAAATGATAATGTTGAGTTGACTATTATTGCTAATACGGCGCATTTTCCGATGTTGGAAGATCCAACAACTTATTTGGAAAGGGTGAAGCATTTTTTAAATAATTGATCGGAGTTTGTTTATAACGTTGGTGGGGGTTTAGCAGTGCTAAACCCTTACAAAAATTGATATATATGAGAATTTTTAAACAACAGGATCACCGACTTCTTTAAGAAGTTGGGGATCTGAATTTTGTACAGTTTACAAATCAACTAGAGTTGATCTTTTGGCAGAAAATTGTTTTTCATCCCAAAAATCAGCAACGCCGTGTTTACAACTACGCTTGTATATGATTATTATATTAATACCCAGGGGTTGCATAAATGCTGGATGTTTTTTGGGTGTAGATCCGAGAATCCCTACCCATGGAACGTCTCTACAAGGGTTTTAAGTATATGCAAAATTGTTTTTCATCCCAAAAATCAGCAACGGCAATACCCACATTTCAGACTAGTTCAGTAATAGTTAATTATTGCTAAACCCCTGGGAGAAATATGGATTTTAGGACTATACATATTTAGTTTTTTTTGTCAATGCGTAACTTCTAATAAACAAAAATTTAGCGCCAGGTACTTTTAGCTGAAGATTGGGTATAAACCAGAAAAATACAGTCTTTAAACTTGAAACTGAACTCATCAAAATTTAACTGCAACTTGCATTTTCCAACTTACCCCATACTACAGTTATTACCTAGACGCTGATTATTAGACGTTCTTTTTCCGGGTTTCACGCCAAACTTCGGCCATTCTTCCCCAGTTAGTACCAAATTCACCCAAACCTAGAACAGTTCCTGGTGTTTCTTCATCCCAGGAAGCGGAAAGAACACCATAGGTAATTCCCAACACAGCTAAACCAAACAACCCCATATTCACCAATAAAACGGCGATAGGTGGAAGTTGGACATGAGCTAAGGTGACTAGAAGATAGCTAACTACCAAACTAGCAATCCCTAAAAAGGTGGGAATACCGCAAAAACAAGCAACTCGACGAATCATCCGCTGACTAACTACTTCAGGAATTGCCATTTCTTGTTTAGAGTAACGGCGTTGCTGTTGTGGTTTTTCTTGAGTTTCTTTAGTTTTGATAACCGGTTGACTAATGACCTTCGCAGGTTTCTGACGTTTTTTATTTGGTTCAAAAGGTAAGTTACTACGTTC
Source organism: Cuspidothrix sp. (assembly GCA_046080125.1). GTDB lineage: Bacteria > Cyanobacteriota > Cyanobacteriia > Cyanobacteriales > Nostocaceae > Cuspidothrix. The sequence goes on along the minus strand of JBJTTJ010000124.1, from coordinate 15,029 downwards.
TGATTCTTCAGCACCCATATTTTAATTCCTAACCGCGAATACCGAGACGAGTAATCAAAGCTTTGTATTTTTCTTGACTACCTGCTTGGATATAAGCTAGAAGACGCTTTCTTTGACCAATCATCTTCAATAATCCTCTACGGGAGGAATGGTCTTTTTTATTGGCTTGTAGATGTTGGCTAAGGCGGTTAATACGTTCAGTTAGCATTGCCACTTGAACATCAGCCGAACCAGTGTCGGTATCATGAACTTGGAAGCTAGAAATTAGTTCTTGTTTGCGCTGTTGCGTCAGAGCCATAACTGATTAAATTCTAATTGTTTCTAAAGTGTAGCAGTTTCCCATTATATCACAGTTATTAATCACTGTGGCAAATTCTTGATCAGTTTTGGGGGCGGGAAACACACCTAGGAGTTCGGGGTGAGAATAAATTTTCTCCCCTACCCCTTGCGCTCCTACCCCTTGTCCCTTAGTCTGGAGACTTGAGAGCCTGATCTAAAATTTGTCTTGCTTGTTCTGCTTTTAACCTTGCTTCCTGATAACGTAGGTTAGCTTGGGCAAAATTTCTGAGAATTTTAAAGCCTTCTTTGAGATAAGTAATTTCTTCCTCGGTTACGGATTTATCGGAAAATAGCACATCAATGGCCTTCCGAATTTCTAAAGCCTCGGTACGTGATTCTTGCACCTTTAACTTTAAAGATGCTAAATTACTTAGGATCTGAACTGCTTGTGTAATTTCATCTTCACGGCTACAAGTATCTGTAGTTGCTTCTTTTACCTCAATCAACTGTTGTGGACTAAATCCCTCTTCTAGTTGTGTTGGTAACTCGCCCGCGTCCATGAGTTCCATTAACTGATTCATTGCTTTGTCACGAGCTTTAGCGGAGTCCTTACCAGGAACGGTGAGAATAATTTCTGGGCTTTGAGCAAGACTATACTGAACCATAAGTGTGTATATAAATCCTAGCTAGAACCAGAAATAAAAATTGTAACTCTATTATACTCTAGATTCCGCATTTCTTCATTAATCAAGTTTTAATCCTGCGCCCAAAAGATGGTAAATTGAGGTGTGTTTTTATCACCTTTTCCTTAACATTGAACACTTATAGCAGTATTCAGATGGGTGAGATACAATCCCTTCCTAGCTTGCGGGGAGGTGGTTGGGGGTGGGGTTTTTGTATTTCACTCAACTGAGAACCGCTATATGCCAAAAATCAAAGATGAATCCTAGAGCCTGGATAAAACTTCAATCTTGGGATAAAATAGGACAATTAATAACGATTTTAGCTTAAATATATGTATCAATTAACATCAAAAAAATGGATCTTTATCAAATCAAAACTTACTCCTTACTTATTCTTATTACCAGCATTAATTCTTTTAATACTCACGGTATTTTTTCCAGCAATCCAAGCCTTTTACCTTAGCTTTAGTGGTTATGAAAATATCGGAGATAGTCCCCAATGGATTGGCTTTGAGAACTTTATTAAGTTATCAAAAGATCCTATTTTTTGGCAAACATTAGAAAATACAATTTTGTATCTGATAGGGGTTGTACCAATTTTAGTGTCTTTACCGTTAATATTAGCAATTTTAGTGAATCAAAAGCTGCGGGGGATGAATTGGTTTAGAACCGCATACTATACCCCTGTTGTTATTTCTATGGTAGTTGCCGGCATCGCTTGGAAATGGTTATATGCAGAAAGGGGATTACTCAATCAAATATTAAAAACTGTAGGCATTTTTCCCGATGGTGTTCCTTGGTTAACAAGTCCAGATAAAATCTTGGGAATTGTGCCAATTTCCTTAGCTAGTGTGATGGTTGTAACTATCTGGAAAGGCTTAGGTTACTACATGATTATTTATTTAGCAGGATTACAATCCATCCCTGCCGATATTTATGAAGCTGCTGCTATTGATGGTTCAGATAATATCTTCAAACATTGGGATATTACCCTACCATTAATGAGACCCTATTTAGCTTTAGTTGCTGTAATTTCCTCCATAGCAGCTACCAAAGTTTTTGAAGAGGTTTATATAATGACTCAAGGTGGTCCACTTAATAGTTCTAAGACAATAGTTTATTATTTATATGAACAGGCATTTACTAATTTAGAAATTAGCTATGCTTGTACTATCGGCTTAGTTTTATTCTTAATCATTTTGACACTATCCATTTTACGCTTAATAATTAATCAAGATAGTAATGAATTTACTGTTTAGAGGTTATTTGAGAAATATTATATGAAACCAATAATTTTTTAAAAACTTCACCTCCCACCCATTTCCTGACAGGGAAGTAGGAGTTTTAAGCCTCTCTCCTCGGTTTCCCAGAGGATTTAATTGATATTAGAATAGCTTTTTAAGCATCTTCTTAAGTGACAGGTAACAGTTAATTAGTCTGACTATGATACTTATGATCAACAACCAACAACTGACAATCGAACCATTAATAGAATTAAAAGGTATTTCTAAATCCTTTGGTAAAAACAAAGTTTTAGATAATATAGATTTGAGAATATATCGAGGACAAGCACTGGGAATTATTGGACCTTCAGGAACGGGTAAATCAACAATTTTACGAGTAATTGCTGGGTTATTAAAACCCGATGATGGAGAAATTTATATTCAAGGTGTCAAAAGAAATGGCTTAATAGAAGATGGTGGTGATCCTGTGGGAATTGGTATGGTGTTTCAGCAAGCGGCCTTATTTGACTCCTTAACAGTAGAAGAAAACATTGGCTTTTTACTTTATCAAAATTCTCGTTTAAAGCGATCGCAAATTCGAGAACTTGTCAACGACAAATTAGAAATGGTAGGTTTAGCAGCAATTGGCCACCTTTACCCCTCCGAACTTTCAGGGGGGATGCGAAAAAGAGTTAGTTTTGCTCGCGCAATCATGTCTAACCCAGATTACCCCACAGATAGTCCAGAAGTTTTATTATACGATGAACCGACAGCTGGACTTGACCCCATTGCCTCAACAGTAATTGAAGACCTTATCCGCGATTTACAACATACTCAAAAAGTTTGTAGTACGTATTGCATCGTTACCCACCAAGATAGCACTATTCGCCGCACCTCCGACCAAATAGTATTTCTTTATCAAGGTAAAGTGCAATGGCAAGGTAAAGTGGATGAAATAGATCACACAGAAAATCCCTTAATTCGACAATTTATGAGTGGTAGGGTACAAGGGCCTATTCAAGTGGTAGGTTAAGTACAGCAGGAGACACAGAGGTAAAATACTCTTAGCTATTTGGGTTTTGATTTTGTACTCTATTGACTTGCTATCTGCTGTATATTGATTACATAAATAAATCCAGAGGCCTGTACCATTAGGAAATTATCGGTCAAAAAATGCTAAGTGTACTCTTTTTCGGTGGAGGAACAAATGCGACAGCTAATTAACAGTTTCACGTCCGCACGTATGAGGAAAGAAGGATCTGTAGGATTGTTACTACTGCTAGGTTTAGGTGCATTTGGAGGAATTATACTATGGTTAAATAAAATCACCCCTGGACAAACTTCATACAAGGCAATTGTCGAATTTACTAACGCCAGAGGAATGCAAAAGGGTTCAGCAGTGCGTTTTCGGGGTGTGAAGGTCGGAAGTATCACCAATCTCCAAGCTGGAACAAATACTGTTGATGTGGAAATTCAAATTGATTCACCTAATTTGATTATTTCTCGCAATGCAGTAATTGAAGCCAATCAAAGTAGATTAATTAGCGAGAATATTATAGATATTACACCAAAAGAGGATTTACCTAAAGATATTACAGCTAAACCCCTAGACAAGGACTGTAATTCCAACTTGATTATTTGTCATGGTTCTCGCTTAAAAGGCGAAGTTGGTGTTAGCGTTGATCAGTTGATCCGTAAAACATCTAACTTTGCGGATCAATACAGTAACGAAAAGTTCTATAAAAATATTAACCGCACCTTAGAAAATTCAGCTAATGCGGCCGCAAGCATTGCAGATTTAACTAAGGATTTGCAAAGTTTAAGTAAAAGTTTCCGCGGACAATTAAATATATTTTCTGATACAGCAATTACTGTACAGCGTTCCACAAGGCAATTAACCGCCACTGCTAGTAAAACCTCAGAACAATTAGGCACAACTGCTCAGGATTTTAGTGTTACAGCTAAACAAGCAAGCAAATTGTTAAGTAATTTAGATAGCCTAGTTACTACTAATCGCTCTTCTTTAATGGAGACTTTAAATAGTATGACAGCTACAAGTAATGAACTTCGACAAACAGTTACCAGTTTATCCCCAGCAATTAATCGTTTAACCCAAGGTAAATTATTAACTAACCTGGAAACCCTTTCCGCCAACGCCGCCGAAGCATCGGCCAATTTAAAAGATGCTAGTAAAAGTTTAAATGATCCGAAAAATATCGTCTTACTGCAACAAACCTTAGATGCAGCCAGAGCAACCTTTGAAAACACTCAAAAAATTACTGCTGATTTAGATGAATTAACGGGCGACCCTAGGTTTCGTCAAAACCTACTGCAATTAGTTAACGGTCTGAGCAAATTAGTTTCTTCCACCAAAGACATAGAAGAACAAACTAAAGTAGCTGTAACTTTGGACTCTCTGAAAGCATCTGTTAATCAACCAAAGGTAGTAACTACTGCACCTGTTCCCCAACAACAAGCATTAGTGGAATCCCAAGCTAACTTAGTGATTAATCCTACATCCATACCTTTAGAAAAAGTAGAGACAACCTCTGCACCTGAATCACTCCCGGAAACCATTCCAGTAACACCCGCTTCATCCCAACAAGAACTCCTCCAAGAACTCCGAAATTATCGAGAACAAGGACAGACTGGGAATAAGTAATAATTGTATAACAACGGACAACGAACAACTAACAACTAACAACTAACAACTGACCACTAACTAATTCCAATCCTGTTCCTCTTTCTTACCTCGACTTTTATAAATTCCGCCTTGAGCATGGATTTGGCGGGTTTTGGCAAATAACTCTGATTCCGTTAAACCCCAGCGGTGCAAAACTTGATCTAAATTGGCTTGGATGTCACGCGCCCCTGGAAAACCTTGATAGCGAATTTTTAGTCTAGCTAATTCTGATAAATAGTAGTCCGTTGGGTCTTGATCGAGTAAAATATCAATAAGGGGGCGATCGCGGTTGTAGAGAGGGTGTTGTTGATCTTTACCACCGGAGAGTTCTGTCATAGTTAGCACCAATGTACAGTTATTAGGATTTCAACAACTCAAGAGGTTTTTCCCTCTTGAATTGATTACAGTTGAGCATTGTGTTGTGAATGACGGCTACTACGCCTAATCACTTACGGCTCTCACTACCGCCATTCAAGTTTAAATAAAGATACATTATCTTTAAGAAAATACAAAAAACTTTACAAAAGGGTGAACTTTTATCTCACCCTAAGTCCAAGCAGCACGAGGGAAAGAACCCGCTATGTTTGAACACTTTACTTCCGAAGCCATTAGGGTAATCATGTTAGCTCAGGAGGAGGCACGACGACTAGGACATAACTTTGTAGGAACAGAACAAATTCTCCTGGGTCTAATGGGAGAAGGAACAGGTGTTGCGGCTAAGGTGCTGGCTGAGTTAGGTATAAACCTAAAAGAAGCACGTCGAGAAGTAGAAAAAATAATTGGCCGGGGTTCTGGTTTTGTCCCGCCGGAAATTCCCTTTACCCCAAAGGTAAAAAGCCTATTTGAGCAATCTTTCCGAGAAGCGCAAAGTCTTGGACATAATTACATAAACACTGAACACCTATTATTAGGTTTAACGGAGGCGGGTGAAGGAGTAGCCGCGAAAGTATTACAAAATCTAGGGGTAGACCTACCAATTATCCGTTCAGCCGTGATGAACCGATTAGGTGAAGATACGGCAGTTGTGACTGGGGGTAGAAGTAATTCCCATCGCAATCAAAATATCACCATAGAGGAGTTTGGCAGAAATCTCACCAAACTGGCTCAGGAGGGCAAACTAGACCCTGTGGTTGGCCGTCAGAAGGAAATTGAAAGAACGGTGCAAATTCTCGGTCGGAGAACCAAGAATAACCCAGTTTTAATTGGTGAACCCGGGGTTGGTAAAACAGCGATCGCTGAAGGTCTAGCCCAACGGATTATTAATCAAGATGTTCCCGAAATCCTACTAGATAAGCAAGTCATCAGCTTAGATATGGGGTTACTGGTGGCAGGAACTCGCTTCCGAGGTGACTTTGAAGAACGCTTGAAAAAAGTTATGGAGGAAGTTCGTGGCGCAGGTAACATCATCTTAGTCATTGATGAAATACATACCCTAGTCGGTGCAGGTGGCACAGAAGGCGGTTTAGATGCGGCAAATATTCTCAAACCTGCCCTAGCACGGGGTGAACTCCAGTGTATTGGTGCGACCACCTTAGATGAATATCGTCAACACATCGAACGAGATGCAGCCCTAGAACGGCGTTTTCAGCCCATTTTGGTAGGTGAACCATCGGTGGCGGAAACTGTGGATATTCTCTATGGTTTACGCAGTGCCTATGAACAGCACCATAAAGTTCATATTACTGATGAGGCCTTAGTAGCGGCGGCTGAATTGGCAGATCGTTATATTAGCGATCGCTTCCTCCCAGACAAAGCCATTGACTTAATTGATGAAGCTGGTTCTCGTGTACGTTTACGTCACTCCCGCATTGTCAACAACAAAGAACTGAAAAAAGAATTAAACACCGCCATCAAGGCCAAATCCGAAGCCATTAGAACTCAAGATTTTGGTAAAGCTGGTAAATTGCGGACACAGGAATTGGCACTACAAGCCAGACTAGATCTAGAAGAAAACCAGGAAACTGTAAACATTCCCCTGGTCAGCGAAGAAGACATCGCCCAAATCGTCGCTTCCTGGACAGGTGTTCCCGTAAACAAACTCAGCGAATCCGAATCCGAGTTATTGTTACACCTGGAAGACACCCTACACAAACGCCTAATTGGACAAGAACAAGCAGTTACATCTGTTTCTCGCGCCCTTCGTCGCGCCCGTGTTGGTTTAAAAAGTCCTAATCGTCCCATTGCTAGTTTCATCTTCTCTGGTCCAACCGGTGTAGGTAAAACCGAATTAGCCAAAGCCTTAGCCGCTTACTTCTTCGGTTCGGAAGAATCAATGGTACGTTTAGATATGTCCGAATACATGGAAAGCCACAACGTTTCTAAGTTGATTGGTTCACCTCCAGGTTATGTAGGATACAACGAAGGCGGACAATTAACGGAAGCTGTGCGGCGTAAACCTTACACAGTGCTGTTATTCGACGAAATCGAGAAAGCCCACCCCGATGTATTCAATATGCTGCTACAAATTTTAGATGACGGACATCTTACGGATGCCAAAGGTCGAAAAGTAGACTTCAAGAATACATTAATTATCTTGACTTCTAATATTGGTTCTAAGGTAATTGAAAAAGGTGGTAGTAGCTTAGGATTTGAGTTTGATAATACAGCAGAAGCTAGTTATCATCGCATTCGTAACTTAGTTAACGAAGAACTAAAAGCCTATTTCCGTCCTGAATTTCTCAACCGTGTTGATGATATTATCGTCTTCACTCAACTCAACAAGGATGAAGTTAAGCAAATTGCTGAAATCATGCTGCATGATGTTGCTAGTCGTCTCAAAGAGAAGAATATCACCTTAGAAGTAACCGAAGCCTTTAAAGAGAAGGTTATACATGAAGGTTATGATCCTAAATACGGTGCTAGACCATTACGCCGCGCTATTGTACGCCTGTTAGAAGATTCCCTGGTTGAAGCAATACTCTCTGGAGAAATTGCCGATGGAGATAAGGCTATTGTGGATATAGATGATGATGGACAGGTAAAAGTCAGAAAATCAGAAACTCGTGAGTTGTTATTAACTAATGTTGGTTAATTACGGATTTCTGAAGTGGTAATTTATTTGGTGGGTGACTTGATTGTTAACCCACCTTTTTTATGAAAGAATACTTTTTGTGTTAGGTTTGTTCAATAGACTTCTGGTGAAAAAAATGTAGGGACAATTCATGAATCGTCCCCACCAAAAGTTCGGTGGTTATGCATATTTCATTACCACCAGATGTCCAATTGAGAGGATGTCTTAAAAGTTGGACGGTATCATAAAAAATCTTACGATTAGCTCTCCGTAACTTTTACCACATCCCCTGATTTACCAATATTAAATTAAACCGCAGCTAATTCTGGTGTAGGACGTTTGCTGTTACGAATATTCTCGATTGCTTCAGCGTAATCTGGGGCATTAAACACAGCAGAACCAGCTACAATAGCATTAGCGCCGGCTTCCAAAACCTGCCAGGTATTATTAGCTTTTAGTCCTCCATCAACTTCAATCCAAGGATTTAAACCCCGTTCATCGCACATTTGACGCAACCTGCGAATTTTAGGAACAACACCGGGAATAAAGCTTTGTCCACCGAATCCGGGGTTAACGCTCATAATCAGGACTAAATCACATAGTTCCAGCACATATTCAATTAACTCTAAAGGTGTACCGGGGTTTAATACCACTCCAGCCTGTTTACCGAGTTCTTTGATTTGTCCTAGAGTGCGGTGTAAGTGGGGGGAAGCATTATGTTCAGCGTGTACAGAAATTATATCAGCACCGGCTTTGGCAAAACCTTCTACGTACTTTTCTGGTTCCACAATCATTAAGTGTACATCCAGGGGTTTCGTTGTCACTGGACGAATTGCCTCCACAACCAGAGGACCTATTGTAATATTAGGTACAAAACGTCCATCCATTACATCAACGTGAATCCAATCTGCTCCCGCTTTGTCCACAGCGCGAATGTCATCGCCTAGACGACTAAAATTTGCTGATAGAATGGATGGAGCAATAACTATGGGCTTTTGAGGTGAATTTTGGGTCATGGCTAGTGGGTTTTTAAGCTTTTCGTCTGTAAGTATTGTAACAAAATATGGATGAAATTATTGAAAATTAATTCAAAATTCAAATTTCCAAGAAAGCAAGAGGCAAGAGGCAAGATAAATACTGTTTTCCCAAATATGAACAAAAATTGGCTAATTTTCTGGAGTTTAGCTTTTTCCTGCCTGACTTTACCTGCTGTTGCTGGGGTGAAGTTGGCAAATTTTTTAGGCAGTAATGGCATTGATGCGCTAAAGCTCAATCAACCTCCATATAGTTTGACAGGGCGCAAAATCGCTATTGGTCAGGTAGAAATTGGTCGTCCGGGGATGTTTGGCTTAGATAAAGCCGTGTCTAAAAATCGGGCGGTATCTCCATTTGCCGTGTTTTCACGCAATCTTCACGCTAAATCTAACATTAATGTTGACCCTCATGCTCATAATGTGGCTGGGGTCATGGTCAGTCAAGATAAGGCTTTTCCTGGTATTGCACCTAATGCACGACTATATTCTTCTGCTGTGGGATCTGTCAAAAAAATCGGTCAACCGGACGAGTGTTTGTCAGCACAGCATATTGCTGTACAAAATGATGGTGATATGCGGGCGATTAATTTTAGTTTTGGTGAATCCCTGGAACGAGATCCCCGACCAGAAGCTATTTTAGATGGTAATGCTTTACTAACATTATGTATTGACTGGTCTAGCCGTGTTCATGATGTTATTTACACAGTGGCGGGTAATCAGGGTAAAGGTGGGATTCCCATCCCTACAGACAATTTTAATGCAATTAATGTGGCTTTTTCCTCCGAGCGCGAGGGAATTTTTAATAAAGTTCATGTTTCTAATTTGGCTAGTATTAATCAAGGTATGGAAAGTCGTTTGCATGGAAAGGAATTTAATATTGGCGATAGAACAGCAATTAATATAGTTGCTCCTGGCACTAATATTCCTTTACTTAATCCTGATGGCAAGTTACATAAATCTACAGGTACGAGTTTTGCCGCACCACAAGTTACTGCTACGGTGGCATTATTACAGGAATTTGTGGATAGACAATTGCGAAGTAAACAACCAAATTGGACTATTGATGCTCGTCGTCATCAAGTCATGAAAGCAATATTACTCAATTCAGCCGACAAAATTAAAGATAGTGGAGATAGTTTACGGTTAGGAATGACGAGGACTTTAATTGATAAAAAAAATCAAGATTGGTTAGCTTCTGATGCTTATAAAAATCGTAAAATTCCCCTAGATGCTCAGATGGGAGCAGGTCATTTGAATGCTTTTCGTGCTTATCAACAATTGCATGGTGGTCAATGGAAACCTACTATATCTGTTCCGCCCATTGGCTGGGATTATGGTACTATTAATGCTAATTCTAATCAAGAATACATTTTAGGAAATAGTGTGAAACAAAATAGTTTTGTAGCTATCACTTTAATTTGGGATCGTTTGGTACAGTTAGATGATAAAAATAACAATCAAGAATATGATATTGATGAAACATTTATCAATAAAGGCTTAAATAATCTTGATCTTTATTTAGTTAATAACAATGGCAAAAATAATCAAGTTGTTGTTTGTGAGTCAGTCAGTGAAATTGATAGTGTGGAACATATTTTTTGCCCTGTTACTACTAAAGGTAATTATAAAATCCGGGTAGAATTTAAGCAGCAGGTAAATGAACCTATTCAACCTTATGCTTTAGCTTGGTGGACTGTAGGTGAAAGGTGATAGATAAAACAAAATTCAACAGTCAGCTTTATTAGCGTTTAATTTCTATGGGAAAGTCAGGAACTAACAAAGATTACTGCTTGATTATCAATTCATGATTAGGGGATAAAATCTTGATTCAGAACTTCAGTTAAAGTGAAAGGAGATTCTTCAGGAAATAGATTTGAGGAAAGTTGATATTTATTAATTGTGTCTTTTCTAGCGTCTTGATAACAGTCTAGAAAAACATCATTTAAAATAGCTTTTAAACTAGGACTATCTACCAGAGTATAGGCTATTTGTCGTCTTTGTTCAATGACTGTATTACGCCAACCTCTAGCATTATATTCTTTCTCGTCTGTCCAATATTGTAGTTTTAATAAATGTTCAATTAGGACAACTAGGCGAGTTTTTAGTTCTCTTTTCTCACTTCGCCCCATGCTATCAATTTCTTCAATTAAGTTCTCAATATCTAACTGTTCTAGGTTTCTTTCTTTCAATTGTTGAACTGTGGTTTGTATCCATAGGTAAAAATCTTGATCATATAATTTTTTATTGTGATCAACTGTCAGCATAAATGTTTCTCCTGACTCAAGTTATTGTTAACAATATTGTACGAGGAATAAAAATGGCAAACTGATCAATTAGCGATGCTCTATCGAATTTCAAGTCATAAATTTTGAGAAATACTCTCAGAAAGAATTATTCCTATTGTCTCTCTATCCAATAGTTTGGCTTGCGTTGAAGGTGCATTACAGCTAATATTTGAATTTTTTCATCATGAACTCTGTAAACTATGCCATAGGGAAATCCATCAATATGGCAACGTCTAGCATTTTGGATCATTGGTGTCCAAGCATCGGGAAAATTAACTATGCGGTTAAGTGTCTTTTCAACCGCATTAAGAAAAGTATTGCCAAGTTTAGAACTAATGTTATCGTAATATAAAATCCCTTCTTCAAGTTCTATTTGTGCATAAGGATCAAATTCAATCAACATCACCGATTCCTTAATCTTTGTAATACTTCATCGGCTGGTATTAACGTAACTTGACCTTCATCTATTGCCTGGATGCGATTTGCAATTTCTGTTTCCCAAGCGGCCTCAACTTCAGGATTAATTTCATCAAGACTTTTGAGAAGATGTTCAGCAAGCATCGCTCTGTATAGAGGAGGTAGGGTTAATACTGCTCCAAAAATTTCGTCGTAAGTAACGTTAGCCATACAGAAAACTCCTGACAGAGTGCGGTAATGGCATTCTAGCATAAATGCGCTTAACCCACCCTACAGGTTAAGAATGAAAAGTGAATATATCCCCATAAAAGACTCACGTAAATATTAAGTCTCCTATGGGAAAATATGACAATCTGCAAAAAGATACTTTGTTCTAAGAAATTGGAGTTGATGATTTGCAATAATCAGTAGAAGTTTTACTTTCAGTAAATGTCAGCATAGCTCGTCACAGCCATGCTGATATTCAATTATGGGTTACTAGCCAAAGTAATTTTAGCCCACCCGTGCAATTACCATAGCACAAGCTTTCTCTTAAAAAATTATAGTTAGGCATAAAATATTGATAAACCATATCATAGTTAATTTTCACTGTCAAGCAAACACATAAAAAATCACTAAATGCTTGTAGATGTTGGGTTTCCTCTGTTGCACTGGTGATATTCAGCTATGGTGAAGCGGTTAGCAATAAATATGTTTATCCAAAAAATTTACCAATTACCAACCTCAACAGATATAATAAATATTAAAAAAAACATCCCATGACAATAATTCTCACCAATGACGACGGTATAGACTCACCGGGGATCGCAGCTTTATGTAAAGCAGTCAGTAATAAATCTGTAATTATTGTTGCACCGCAAACCCATCAATCAGGTTGTGGGCATCAAGTTACTACCAATCAAGCGATTAACCTGCAACGTCGTTCTGATTTTGAATATGCCATAGCAGGAACTCCCGCCGATTGCGTGAGGGTTGCCTTATCACATATCGCCGAAGATGTCAAGTATGTAATTTCCGGGATTAATGCTGGAGGTAACTTGGGAGTTGATACTTATATTTCTGGAACTGTCGCTGCTGTTCGAGAAGCTGCAATACATGGGATTCCAGGAATTGCAGTTTCCCAATATCGTCACGCTAAACGTGATTATGATTGGGAAGCATCCGTAAAATGGACATCCACATTATTAGAAAATTTACTTGAGATTTCCCTCGAACCCGGATATTTTTGGAATGTCAACTTACCGCACCTGTCACCGCAACAAGCAGACCCAGAAGTAGTATTTTGCCAACCTTGTACGAAACCTTTACCTATTAATTATCGAGTAGAAGGTGATGATTTTTACTATATAGGAGAATATGGCAAAAGAGAACGGACTCCTAATAGTGATGTTGATATATGTTTTTCAGGGAAAATAGCAGTCACAAAGCTAAAAGTGTGAGATCAATTTTACTATTAATCATCTACACTTTGCAATAAAGATACAAGCTCATCTAAGACTTGTGACAATTGGCTAATTTGTCGCATCGAATCTTTTTGAGAGTCCGCTAGACTCTGTACAGCATCACACAAAGCAAAAATTTGATAACCTTGCTGCTGTAATTGTTTTCCTTGGGTTTCTACCTGTGAACTCAGGGAATCCACCCTTATCGCTAGATGTTCAATAGTTTCAGTTGTAGATAGCACAGCATCTCCAATCTGTTCCACTATAGATTCTAGGCGGCTGATTTTCGGTTCTACTCCAGTAGCAATCATTTCTGTTATGCTCCAATCTTGAGAAAAAATCATCACATTAATATTCCTAAATATTCATCCAATAGTTTCATCATCAGTGCTGCTAATAAATAAAGTAATTCATAATCATCCTTATGGTATACACTACCAAGGTAACTTGTAAAAATTCTTTCACGAAGTTAGAGTAAGGTTATTTTTCATTTGTTATTAATCATACTAATACAAAAAATAGCCATTTTTGATTAGGACATTATTGATCCTTAAAACCTAATTATACCATGGGTTTTACCCTTACCTGTTGCCTCTTGCCTTGTACTATATGAATAAAAATGGTGAATATAGGTTAAATAATATACAATAAGTGCGAGGTTTTTCCACCCCCACAGTATTTGTAATGTAAAAAAATGTATGTATATAAAAAATCAGTAGGGGCGCAAAACCAGCACCCATAAATTACTCAGTCAAAATTTAATTGTTTTTGGGCAAGGTAGAAGGCAGAGGGTTGGCCTCCGTCCTTGAGGACGGAAAAATGTCAACTCAAAATCGAGTGACTACTGAATTTTGGTTTATGATTCTTCTGCTTGTTCTTCCTCAGCACTTGGATAGACGAAATTAGAACGGTCTGTCAAAATAGATTTGCCTAAAGAGAGTGCTTTTTGTGCTTGAATAGCAGCCTTATGTCTCCAGGTAGCGCGACGTTTATCTCGTTTAGATTTTGATGTTTTCTTCTTAGGAACAGCCATGATAGCCGATATCGTGATTATTGACAACCTTCCTATTCTAAGCGATTAATTCACATCAGGCACGATCATAAAGAAATATTATTTGATCTTTTTTTGATTTTTGTCAATCAATATAGCAGATTACATATCTGTGAGGTTTGGGTCAAATAGGATTATTTGCACTTGCAGGACTAGCAGGATTAAAACAGTAAAATTAGTACAATAATGCATTACGTATAAATTCCCTCCATCAATAAGTGACTGTTATTCAAAGTCAATACTTAATCAAGAAATCACGGCTATATTTCTTTGTAGCATTTGATCTAATTCGTTAATTCCTTTTACTGTTTGTGCTACTTGGGTTAATACCATTGTTGAGTTTCATAGTGTATAAAGTTCACAAATTTACGCAACAAACACCAAAACATCCGCGTTTATCTGCGTATATCTGCGTTCTAATTAATTTTTAGCATTTGAATAATTACAGCACGTACTGATGTTATGAGGTACAGTCACCACATTCCCAACCCCTTCACTCTTGGGGTTCACCAGTTACCCAAGGAGTCTATGATGTACTTCATAACAATAGAATCTGCTGTAAGTAGAACGGACTGAATAATTCAAAGTTTGTAGTGAGGAATTTATTCCTCATTTGAGGACTTCAGTCCTCAAATATGAGTATAAATTTTTTTAAATCTACTTGTCAAAGACAGACAAATCAGTATAAATTTGGACTTTGTGATGATCCTAACGAAGTTTCCTGGATTGAAATACCACTTTATAACCTAAATTTATGTATCAATACCAAGATTTTATCGTTCGCAATTGGCAAGAGAGCGATCGCACATTAGCAGCCCAAGTCATTAATACTGTATTATCAGAATACGGTTTACCTTGGCAACCGGAAGCAGCAGATAAGGATGTATTAGAAATTGAAGTATATTATTTAGCCACTGGGGGT
>JBJTTJ010000123.1:0-14386 GCA_046080125.1 Cuspidothrix sp. | reverse complement strand
CTAATGAAAAAGGATATTTATGGAGTGAACAATTAGGTTTATATTTAGGAGTATATGATGGTTTATTAAGGTATTTTACCTCTCAAGGTGAATTAGTACCTACACCAGAAGAAACTGCGACATCAGCAGATAAAAGAGCAGAACAAGAAGCTCAACGAGCGACAGCAGCAGATAAAAGAGCAAACCAAGAAGCTCAACGAGCGACAGCAGCAGATAAAAGAGCAGAACGGTTAGCAGCAAAATTGAGAGAATTAAATATTGATCCTGATAAAATCTAGGATGTGATATTTAATAAATATCTGGTAAACATTACAGTAGGGACAATTCATGAATTATCCCTACAATGTTAATTATACACATCTAATTATTAATAAGTAAGTAGATGAGAATAAATCAAAGTAGATTAAGTAATGTAAAAAAAAATGAGCTGCTTTGGTAGTGAGGACTTGAGTCCTCAAATGAGGAATAGATTCCTCACTACAAACTTTGAATTATTCAGTCCGTTCTACTTAATATATATCTGTTAGAGATTTTAGGTTATTGCTGGGTTGGGGAGCGATCGCTTTTTTTGACCATTTGGAAAAGATACTCAAAATTTTTAATATTCAACACTTCTGATACAATCAATATATAGCAATTTTAAATGAGTTATCAACAACGAGATCCCCGACTTCTCAAAAAAAGTCAGGGATCTGACTCCTATAATGTTCAAAAATTTGTCATGGATGTTTGGTATTGTTAGATTTCTAATTATCCATTACAAAATAACCGCCCCTTGGGTATCCAGGGAGAGCGATCGCACAATAGAGTTAATTCCTGTAGACATCCAAGCATTTCTCATAGCTATTTCTACTGATTGAGACTGGTTTATATCTACTAGAGCTAAAAGTGTCGGACCAGCACCACTAATAACCATTCCATAAGCACCAGTAGCCACAGCAGCCTTTTCTACAGTCTCATAGCCAGGAATCAAAGTTTGGCGATAAGGTTGATGTAACTTATCTTGTAAAGCTGCTTTTAACCATTCTTCTCGATTTGTGGCTAAACCCCGCAATAATAAGCCTAAATGTGCGGTATTAAAAATGGCATCTGCTCGACTGTATTCCGTAGGTAAAACTTGTCTAGCTTCGGCAGTGGATAATTCAAAGTTAGGAATTGCTATTACTGGTATTATATCCCGATGCCAGGGAAGATCACAAATTTCCCAACCTGTGCTGCTGGTGGCCGCTAAACGACACCCACCTAATAAAGCTGGAACTACATTATCAGGATGTCCTTCCATAGCGATCGCTAATTTTATCACCTCTAATTCCGACAATGGTGAACCCGCCAAATAATTAGCTCCCATCAACCCACCGACAATAGCAGTGGCCGAACTTCCTAAACCTCGTGCTAAAGGTACACCCAGCTTAATCTCTATTTTTATCCCTGGCGGCGCTTGTTGTATATGTTGGTATAACTTGACAAAGGCTTGATATAAAAGATTTGTTTCATTGGTTGGTACTTTTGCTGCTTCCATGCCAGATGCTTGAATAATTAATTCACCAGCATCAAGAGTGGTAAAGTTAAATTCATTATACAGCTTTAAAGCTGCACCAATGCAATCAAAACCAGGACCCAAATTTGCAGTTGTACCGGGAACTTTAACAGTAATGTGAGAAACTACAGACATTTAAGTTAATTCAAAATTACAATTCAAAATTATCAGTTTATGGGAATAGGTGACAGGTTGCTGATGCATTATCCCCACTATCTGCTATTTTCCAGAATTGTACCTAACAAACACACCCGATCTAAATTTGCGCCATTTAACTTCACAGCATCTAATGACGCACAAAGTAAATTAGCTGCTGTTAAGTTTGCTCCGGCCAAATTTGCTCCTCGTAAATCGGCCTCTTCTAAATCCGCTTCATTGAGCAAAGCACCTTGTAAATCTGCACCACTTAAATCTGCACCTTTAAGATTAGCCCCTGTTAGATTAGCACCGCGTAAATCCGCGCCCCGCAAATCAACACCTTGCAAATTTACACTCATTAAATTAGCGCCACTTAAAAAAGCACCGACTAGGGAAGCATCATTCAAGATTGCTCCCATCAAGTTACTACCCCGTAGGTTGCAGCCTCGCAAATCTGCACTTGTTAAGTCAGCTTGCATTAAGTTTGCACCCATTAAATTTGCCCGCAAATCGCTTTGTTGGAGGGTTGCCCCCATTAAATTTGCTCCTTCTAAATGGCCACCTTCCAACTTAGAACCAGTCAAGTTAGTTCCCACTAAAGTAGCACCTATTAAATTGATTTTCCTTAAATCTATGAAAGAAAGATCCTCGTCTTCCAAATTTGCTCCAGCAAGCTGCTTGTTTTTTCCTAGTCTAATAGCTTCTATGTTCATTGGGGGTAAGTTGAAATTTGCTGACTGTCCCATCGGGAATCTAGTAACCATAAACCACTACTAACTTTAGGTATTGTTAGGGGTAAGTCTAGTCCTTGCTGTAAACCCATGACCAATAAGGTTAAGGTCTCTATTAGTTTAGGATCAAACCGTGTAGATTCTTGTTTACGACACTGATCCAATGCTTGAGAAAATATTTTTGCTCCTTCTTGATGTGAGTATTTATAGCGATTGAGTTGTAATTGAAATTCTGATGTCAAAGATAAAATCCGTGATTCTAAAGGAATATTATCACCTGCTAAACCTGCGGGTTCGCCTGTACCATTCCACCATTCAGTTTGATGAGTAATAATTTGGGCAACTGCTCTGAGTTGGGACATGGTGCGGAGTGTTTGCGCTCCCGGAACTAAGGGACAAGCTAGGGGACAACTAGGGGCACTATTGAGATCATTTATGGGAGTATGGGTGGGATGAATCAGACTTTCAGATTTTTGTAGTGGATCTATATGATGTAATAAAGCAGCTAAACGCAATCTTTTGATTTGCCATGCGGGTAGATCTAATAACTGCCCCATGGTTTCAGCAATAGATGCTACTTCGGACGCGGCCATAGGATTATTGGTGTCTGATAAATCCATTAATTGGGCCATGCGTAAAAATGCCTGGATTTCGTTGGATACTAGGTTACGATCCAGGAGTTTTTGGTGAGATGTAGCTGGGATAGAGGTGTGATCCAATCCTATGTTCAGATATTCAACCACACGATTAACTACGGTAGCTATATCTGCTGATGAGGATAAATCGGTGTGAATTGCTTGTTGGTGTTGAGTTAGTTTGTCTGCTAGTTGAGGATCATAGCTTTGAATATGGGCGATCGCTAATGCTGCTGTTTCCCGCACCAACTCCGGTTCAAATGTCCATAAACCATAGAATTTGCGCTCTAAATCGCAAGTTGGCAACCCACCCGCCCCATAATCGGCTTCAGATAATTCTTGACAAATTACCATTGCTGTGTAATTAGGAGATAAAACAATCAAATGCCATTCTTGGGCAACAGGATCATCCTGAGCTAACCCCACTAAATCCACGTTAGCTAATTGGCTAGTAGGATGTTCTGTAAAACCAGCATCATCCGCCGCCATAATTACTACTTCCCGGCTGTGTTGGGCGATATCTGCATATCTATTTGCCTCTTGCAGATACCATTTACCCCGTTGAAAGGCGGTAATTACCAAGGGGTGATTATTTTTAGTTAAAACATGATCTTCTAGGGCATGGCAGAGCGCAACTAAGGTGTTTTTATAGTACACACCAAAACGAATCGGTCTGATACTATCTCGATGAGATGCTTCTAACTGTTGCAGAATTGAGCCTTGTAACATGGAATTAATGGGGGATTTCATGAGTTCAGTAGGGGCGAAACGCCGTTCGCCCCTACAAAAGTGTGGCTGCGCGACACCCTGTTATCAGGGGCTACGGGTAACTTATGAATTACCCCTACATGACAAATGTATATATTTTCTAGGATACACCTGCTAACTGTTTTTCTGGCTTTCCTATGGGTGCTGAAAGTGCATCCTCCAAATCAGCACAACCTAATTTAGCTTCTAGAATATTCATCACTTCCCGTCCGAAGTCCTTGGGATTTTGTCGCCATGCTTGTAAGCAGACTTCACCGAAGAAAGAACCCAAAGGTTGGGGATTCCAGAGGAGTTTTTTGGCTGTCCAGGGCATTAAACTCATTGGGTTATAACCCGGTTTGAGAACACCCTCTTGAAAAGCATATTCTTCTAAATGGGTATGGGGTTGGAGTCCAATAAAGAAAATAGCAGGTTCGACTTTATCAGCCCCAAAAATTCGTTCTAGCTCCCGATGATAGGCGATAGTTTGGCGAATAGTTTCGGGACGTTCATCAATCACATTGAAGGAGTAATTTACAGAAACGACATCATTGAAACCGGCTACTTTCAAATCACGACAGTTTTGTAAGACTGTACGCAGGTTATAACCCATTCGCATTTTGCGGACAAGTTCTTGAGAACCGCTAGTGATGCCAATTTCAAAATAATTCATTCCTGTTTTTACCATCAACTCACACAATTGGGGCGTTAAGTTGTCGGCTCTAATGTATGCTGCCCAGTGAATATCTGTCATTCCCGAATCAACAATTTTCTGGAGAAGTTCCACCGCATCATCAATAAATTTGCGGGCAGGAATAAATTGAGCATCAGTAAACCAGAAGTTGCGAATACCCCGACTGTATAATTCTCCCATTTCGGCGACAACTTCGTCACTAGGATTAATTCGTACTTGTTTACCTTCAACTACGGTATAGACACAGTAGCAGCAGTTATGGGGGCAACCGCGTTTGGTTTGCACACCAATGTAAAAATCTTGTTCTTGCAGGTAATAATTAAATTCTGGCCAAATGGTTTCGATGTAATCGTAATTACAAGCTGTTTTTTCCAGAGGTGTGGGTTGTTCGTGAATCAGTCGAGGACGTGGCTGACTTTCTCCAACTACATAACAGCGTTCATCCCGAAAATCTTCTCCATTGAGCAGTTTTGTGAGCAGGGTTTCTCCTTCACCTACAGAAATAATTGTGCCTGAAGGTAAACTTTTACCCAACTGTTCATAAAATACACTAACTGCACCACCGCCGAGAACTACACGGGCTTGAGATTGATATTTTTGGGCGCGTCCCAGACCACGTTTAACTAATCCTAGATTACGCCATAGCTCTACATAGTAAGCAATAAAAATTCTCAAGCCCCCCAAAGCACCACGCAATTTGATGAATGGGTTTTTTGCATAGTAAAATTCAAAGGCGTTTTGTAAAGGATTACCGCCTCGTCCGCCTACAGGTGCATAAATTTGAATATCTCGCCAAGAGAAAACCAGTAATGTAGGTTGAAATTCATCAATACATCTGTCTAGGGCAGAAGCATAATCTAGGGGAGGAACTGTGCCTAGGTCAAAAATCCGCTGTTGTATGTCGGGAAAAAGTTTACGAACGTGATCAGCAATATAAATGACCCCGATGGGAAATATAGGGTTACAAGGAAGACGAACATAGAGAATTTTGGTTTGGCTCATAGTTGGTTTGGTTGTATTTTGGGGCTGTGGAAACCAAGACTAGAAGTTGGTATAGTTGTTGCCGATCTCAACAGCTTTACTCTTGACATATCACTTTTTTTGTGATAAGCAAAATTGCTGTGAACAACTACACTGAATAAAGTCTGCTTGTTATATATAGATGAGGTTTTATGAAGAAAATTTTCATATACATTTACCATAACACCGAGTTTATAAAAAATCGAGGGCACTAAAACCACTTAAACAAGGTAGCTTTGTCAAGCTAGGACTATTGATTGTGCTTTAGAGGGTGGATTTAGAGAAGCGATATGCAGATTCCACGTATCTTCAGGGCTAGAAATGTTAATATTGCTATATATCTTTAGATATAAATAATGCAAAAAATTGCAGTTGGTAGTGGGAGTTACAGCAATTGGGGATCGTCCAATGTTAGCTTTACTTATGTAATGTTAAAATGGTGGGGCAGATAGCTCACCAGCAGTTATGGCTCAGATATTAGATCCTCTACCACCAGAGCATTCAGAGAATATTCTCTGCTGCTACGTTAATGCTACGAGTAAGATCCAGGTAGCTCGCATCACCAATATCCCCAACTGGTATTTTGAACGGGTTGTTTTTCCCGGACAAAGACTGGTGTTTGAAGTTCCCCAAGAAGGACAAATGGAGATTCACACGGGGATGATGGCCAGTGCGATTATATCGGACACTATTCCCTGCGATCGCCTGATCATCCATGAGTCTAACACTGATAAGGGGGAAGACTACTCATCTTTAGACATCAATCCCAGTGATAGTAATAAGATGGGGTTGGAAATTAATACAAAAATTGCAGATACAACAAAACCCTTACAATCCGTTGAATTGGCATCTATTGATTAAAAGAAAACAATTTTAATTAATTATGAAGGTTGCTAGTATAGGCAACCTTTCTTTTTTACCTAATTTAAAATTGTTCTAAATACTGGTTAAGATCCTCAATAACACGCACAAGTTCCGCTTCAGTCGTTAAGCGAATACCTATATTGCGAATTGTTAACAAAACTTTAGCAGCAAAAGGACTAGGCCAGATGTTAGGATTACAAAATATTTCTATAAATACATCCCCAGCATAACGATATTCTAACGCAGGTTCGGGACTAACCTTACCCACACCCGGAGTTTTGGCAGCAACCGCTTTGAGACTCTTCATTAATTCATCTATTGCTGTTTTTAATTCTTGTGCTGCTTGGGGTGAAAAACTGAAGGAAACAGAACCTTCTCCTAAATTTAGTGTCAGAGGTGCAGAAGACATAAGCTAGTTATTAAAAATTATTCGTAATTACCTATATTAGATAATAGAACCAGAACTAGATACTAACCTAGTAAAGTGATCAAAAAATAGATAAGCTAATTGTTTAACTGTGCCATAACTCACATATTTTTATCCTCTCCAACTGTATGCAACGTCGTAAACCCCAACAAATAGCCCGTGAATTGGCACTGTTAAGCCTTAGCCAATTGCCCATCAACCCCAAAAAACTAGAAACCCTATCAGATGAACAATTAGTGTCTAAGTTAGTTCTAGGGGCGGTTCGTAGCCTCACCTTAGAAGTACAGGATACATTGAATAATGCCGCAGGAGAACTACAACGTAGTAATGAACGAGTATTAACCAGCGAAACGAGAGCCTCCGACTTAAACACAGCTAGAACTATGTTAAAAGAGGCAATTTCCTACACCCAAACGGCTATTAATCAATTAGGTGCATCCGTTGACTTTCCTGAATTGATTCAATTAGCTAATCAAGATCAGGAAGTACGTAACTATGCTAAAGCTATTATTATTACCGTCAGCGAAAATCGCCAAGCAATTGAAGAATTAATTTCTCAGGCGTTAGTAGATTGGCAGGTGACCCGTTTAGCCCAAATTGATCGAGATATCTTGCAAATATCTGTTGCCGAAATGAAATTCATGCAAGTGCCTTCAAGTATCGCTATTAACGAAGCTGTAGAGTTAGCTAAACGCTACAGTGGAGAAGATGGGCACCGATTTATTAATGGTGTTTTGCGGCGTGTGAGTGAAAACAAAAAGTAATTGAAAATATGGGGTCATTGGTAATGGGAAAATTATTCCTTTGGGTGGGGAAACCCCGCCCCCTGCTGACCGGAATTTTAGATTTTAGATTTTAGATTAAAAATTTAATATAGGTTCGGAGTCCTTGAGGATGGAAAAAAGTAATCCTAAATCCTAAATTTCCGAGCTTCCACACTTTAGGGTGTAGTTGATCCAAAATCCAAAATCGTAAATCCAAAATTGAGTGACTGCTAATTAAATTTTTATCTGAATCAACTGCAATGACTTTTAATTGGTTTCGTCGTCCAAATAGTGAATCTGATCAAGTTTCTACTCCTGCAACTGGGGAAGAAACACCCGCACCGGAAGCAACCCCACCAGAAACAACAACACCGGACACGGCGGATTTGTTGGCATTTGCCAAGGCTGCTTATAAGAATATTCAAGAAAAACAGGTAGAAACAGAAGCACCTGTAACAGTGGAGGAAGAAACACCAACAATAACGGAGGAAGTGACTGCACCAGTAGCAGAAGTTACTCAAGATGTTGTCGCTGCCAGGGAACCCGAATTGGCACAAATAGAAACCCCAGCCCTATCCTTTCTGGAACGGGCGGCGGCGGAAAGAGAGGCCAAGCAAGAGAAATTAATTGCCAGTGCTATAGAAACCCCTGCACCAGAAATAGCGATCGCTATTACACAAACTACACCAGAAGTAATAGAACTGGAATTTGACGATGGTTTTGTCTGGTCTGCGGAGGTTTTAGCCGCCCAAGGTAGAAAAGCCGAAGATATTTCTATTGAAGAAATCACTTGGTTGAAAAAACTGCGTCAGGGTTTGGATAAAACCCGGCGGAATATCCTTAACCAAATCAAATCAATTGTTGGTCAAGGTCCTCTTGATCAGAATGCTGTCAATGAAATTGAGTCTTTACTATTACAAGCAGATGTAGGTGTAGAGGCAACGGACTATATTGTTCATACCCTACAAAAAAAACTTTTGGCAGAAGTTACCCCCCCAGAACAAGCGATCGCCTATCTCAAACAAATTCTTAGGGATATGCTGGATGCACCCCTAGCTAACAAACCACCATCTAGTTTTGCCCCTACAAAAGACACCCTCACTATCTGGTTGATGACCGGCGTAAACGGTGCTGGAAAAACTACGACTATAGGTAAAATTTCATACCTTGCACAAAAATCTGGTTATAACTGTTTAATCGGTGCGGCTGATACTTTCCGGGCAGCAGCAGTAGAACAAGTAAAAGTATGGGGACAAAGAAGCGGTGTAGAAGTTATCGCTAATCCAGGTAAAAACACAGATCCAGCCGCCGTGGTCTTTGATGCCATTACAGCCGCCGAAGCCAGACAAACGGAATTACTTTTAATAGATACTGCTGGCCGATTGCAAAATAAGAAAAACTTAATGGACGAACTGAGCAAAATTCGGCGCATCATCGCCAAAAAAGCCCCCAAAGCCCATGTAGAATCTCTGTTAGTCCTAGATGCTACCCTGGGACAAAATGGCCTACGTCAAGCGGAAGTATTTTCCCAATCCGCCCAACTTAGCGGCGTTGTCTTAACTAAGTTAGACGGAACAGCTAAAGGGGGCGTGGCCTTGGCTATTGTCCAGCAGTTAGGCTTACCCATCCGTTTTATTGGTGCAGGAGAAGGAATTGAAGATCTGCGCCCCTTCTCTAGTTATGAATTTGTAGAAGCATTATTAAGCAGTTAAGATGATTGGGTAAAGGGTGATCGCTTTTTCTGGGGATATATACCTAATATTTAAGGCGATCGCTCTCCTTGTGTCCACATACCCAAATATAAGGGAAATTTTTTTATAAAAGAAATCTATCTCAGGAAACATTTCGAGAATTTGTGGTATATAGGTTAAATGTTTACAGTCAATATTTGGACATTTTCCATGAAAACCATCATCACAACCATATTTTGAAGAATATCCTAGCCACTGAGAAGCGATCCATCAGTCTATATCGAAGTTTGGATAAAGGATTACCAGACTCAACTTTGATAGTTTGTAAACAAGATGATTAGGATACTAACTAAAAAGCTTAGATACTGAAACTTAGATTTCCTAATTTCACCCGTTACCTATCCCCTTGAATGTCTACCTTTTATTTCTCAAGATATATGAAGGACTCAAGAAGTTATGAAAAAATTAGAGGCTACTAATTAATCATAAAAAATACTGATTGTCAAGGAACTATTTTTAACGAAAACTTAGCAATAAAAAATGTCCTCAGCATCAGCTAATACTTAAAAATTACCTGCAATGGTTTTTCTACTCTTGCTAAAATCGTAAATCTCGTTCAATATGATTTAACAATTTATCAATTAAGAGTATTTATAAAAAATCACAAATTTGGTATTCTCAACTGCAATATTAACCTGTGTCCCAATATCCTTCCCATCCTACTGATAGTAATAGCAGTGCCGCAACAGATGTCACTCCTGTGGTGGCACTCAAAGAACTTGTGGCCAGGCTGCATCGAGAACAAAATAAAATTCAAGACTTACTGAGTTCTTTGGGGTTTGCCCTCAGAAGCTTTAATAACTTAAATCAATTTTTGGAACTAATTCCTCTTATGGCTACCAGAGTCACAGATGCAGAAGGTAGTGCACTTTTTCTTTATAAACCTAACGGACAGGTTAGATTAGAACAACTACATTGGCAAGATAGTCAACAAAGAAAAAATATTAGGAAAGCCCTAGAAACTGCCAGTAGTCAAATTACACTTTTACCTAATTCTGTATCTCCAGCTATCTCTACAGGGGTTTTAGATGAACAAATGCACCGTTATTTAGGCGCGGATGTGCAGGTTTTTGGTACAGCAATTTTAGTTAAACATACAGAACGGGGTTGGCTTTATGTTTTAAGTCGTGATCCTGAATATAGTTGGACAGAAACTAGACAAAAATTAGTCCGGTTAGTGGCAGATCAAACAGCAGTAGCTATTGGAAACGATGAGTTAGCTGTAGAATTGCGGAAAAAAGAACGGTTGGATCAAGAGTTAGAAATTGGCGCGGAAATTCAACGCCGACTCTTACCCCGTCAATGTCCGAATATTCCCGGTTTGGCTTTAGCTGCGCGTTGTAAACCTGCTAATCGCGTAGGGGGTGACTATTATGATTTTATTCCCACAAATCAAAACCAGTTAAAACCTAAGTCACAGGAAGGAAAAGAAAATGGTAGTTGGGGTTTGGTAATTGGGGATGTGATGGGTAAGGGTGTTCCTGCGGGTTTAATTATGACGATGTTGCGAGGTATGTTGCGGGGTGAGGTCTTACATGGTAACTCCCCGGCAGGAATTTTACAAAATTTGAATCGGGTTATGTATGCGGATTTAGAAAATTCCCATCGCTTTGTAACGATGTTCTATTCGGAATATGATCCAAAAACACGGGTTTTATCTTATAGTAATGCTGCCCATAATCCGCCTTTATGGTGGCACGCAGCGACAAAAAGCGTCACTCGTTTGGATACATTGGGAATGTTAATTGGTTTAGATGCTAATAGTGAATATGAAGATGCCCAGGTGAAATTAGAATCGGGAGATAAGGTCATTTATTATACTGATGGTTTAACGGATGCGGTGGCGGCGGGGGGCGATCGCTTTGATGAAGATAATTTTGTCACTTCTTTCCGCACAGCTTGTAAATATTGCAATACTCCTCAAGAAATTGTGGAATATTTATTTGATCAAGTTGAACAATTCATTGGTTCTGATCGGCAAAATACTGATGATATGACATTAGTTGTGTTGCAGATTTTGTGAGGTAAAAGGGGCGTTGCTGAATTAGGGTATGATAGGGAAAAGGTGCGATTCCTACGGAGCGCTTCGCTATCGTAATTCAGCAACGCCAAACTTTCATTCCCAACTAACATTTATCTAGGCATAACATCATCAAGACGCAGTTGCAGATCAGGTAAAATATGAGATTGAATAAACTCACCTAAACGATATTTTTGCTGACTGTAATCTTCACCAATTAATTGACAAACTGTAAATGTTGGCTGTTTTGGCTTACCAATAAAAACAACACCACCTAACCCCCGATAATCAACAATCCAATATTCAGGAATTCCTAATAAAGCGTATTCTTCAACTTTGCGTGCATAATCTGTTTCCCAGTTCGTGCTAACAACTTCAACTACTAATTTAATTGATTGTCCTAAAGCAATAACTGGTTCATGTTCCCAAAAAGGTTCATGGTGTAGAACAGTTTCATCTAATACTACAATATCAGGACGGCGGGCCGTGGCGGTTTCTGCAAAAGGACGAATTAGACAAGTACGAGGGATAAACCAGGGAAGTTTTTCGGCAACTATAGCGATACCTATTTGAGTAGCTATTTTACCCCCAACAGTTTCATGAGGTCCAGTTGGTTCCATATCAATTAGTTCTCCATCTGCAAGTTCATAGTGGGGGTTATTACCGTATTGGATAATAAATTCTTCCAATGTTAATGGTTTTGTTAATGCTTGAACCATAAATCACCTGCATTTTTGGCTATCATAATTATATAGCAGAAGGCAAGAGGCAATAGTAAAACCCTTGCTATGATTAGGTTTCAAGGATCAATCTTGTCCTAATCATCCTGGCTACAGCTATATAGGTAGTCGGAACAACAAGATTCCCGACTTCTCTAAGAAGTCGTGGAGCTGACTCTTGTAGTATTCACAAATCAAATAGGATTCCTAATTTATTACTAAATTACTTTGGGAACAACTAGCACCTTATCAACGCGATTTCCGTCCATATCCATAACTTCAAATCGCATACCATCCCATTCAAAATGATCGGCGGCGGCGGGAATACGTCCTAAATGGGTGATAACAAAACCGCCTAATGTTTGATAATTTCCTCTTGCTTCAGTTTCCAATTCTTCGAGATCAAAAAGTTCTAAAAACTCTTCTATTCCTAACATTCCATCTACTAACCAAGAACCATCTTCTCTTTGTACTGCTTGGGGTTCTTCTTGTCCTGGTTCTGCGGGAACGTCACCGACTATTTCACTCATGATATCATTGAGGGTGACTAATCCTTGAATGACTCCATATTCATCTACGACTAAAGCCATGTGGGTGATGGTTTGTTTGAATAACTCCAACACTTTTAAACCCCTTGTACTTTCAGGAACAAATACAGGTTGACGTAATCCTAAGGTTAGATCAAAAGATTCATTGCGTAAACTTCTAGCTAACAAATCTGTGACGGGAATAATCCCCAGGACATTATCTAATCCTTCTTGACAAACGGGATAGCGAGAATAACCACTTTCTACCATTTTGTGGCGATTTTCTTCCGGGGAGTCGTCCAAGTCTAACCAAACTATATCAGGGCGGGGTGTCATTAAGTAGGTGACGGGGCGATCGCCTAACCGAAATACTCTTTCTACCATGTCCTGTTCAGCTTCTTCAAATGTTCCCGCTTCTGTCCCTTGTTCGATTAAGATTTTAATTTCTTCTTCCGTAACCTGGGGTTCTTCTGAAGGTGTAATTTCCAAAATTCTTAATACTAAATCTGTGGATGCACTCAAAAGATAAACAATGGGTGAGGCTATTTTTGCTAGGACACCCATGGGGATGGCCACAAAAGCAGCGATTTTTTCCGGGTTATTTAAAGCTAGACGTTTGGGTACAAGTTCCCCGACAATTAGGGAAAAATAGGTAATCAGTAAAACTACGATGCCATAGGCGATCGCATTACTATAATTAGCTAAAATTGGCAGGAGCTTGATATAATCCTCTAATCTTCTGGCAATGGTCGCACCACCAAAGACACCATTAAGGATATTAATCAGTGTAATTCCCACCTGGACGATAGATAAAAAATGATTGGGCGATTCAGCGAGTTTTAATGCAGCCCTAGCATTTATATCTCCTTGGTTGACTAACTGCTGTAGTCTGGCTTTCCGGGCGGAAACTACGGCCATCTCCGACATGGAAAATACACCGTTGGCGAAAATTAGAACTAAAATGGTTAGGAGTTCAAAACTGATGGAAGACATTTTTAAAATTGTTGGTATAAAGAGTAAAATTATACAAAGATTTGGCAATCCAGTTTATTTACACATTTTATTAGTATCCAGTATTTTAGGTGATTATCTAAATACTTTGACTATATAAAAAGTCATAGTTATATTTTTCTGTCCATTACCAATTATGGTTTATTCTTGGGCATTCATGGTCAACAGTAGGATTAAAACTTTTAAAATAGTTGATATGAACTGCTTTTAGACTTTGACATCACCAGCGACTTCCTTTTTTAACTTAAAACTTATGGCCTTTTCTTCTATTGTGCGTGCTTTGGCGCGATCGCCTCTTACCGCAGAACTCATTACTAAACTCACCAAACAGCAGGAATTACGGTTGAATGGTATTTCTCGTCTCCCCAAGGGACTGGTAGCTTCAGCATTAGCAAGTTATGAAGATCAAGATTTGTGTGTGTTTTGCGCCACTTTAGAGGAGGCTGGACGGGTTTTCGCCCAAATGGAAGCCATGGGCTGGAAAACTGTTCATTTTTACCCCACTTCCGAAGCTTCTCCCTATGAACCCTTTGACCCTGAAAATGAGTTAAGTTGGGGACAAATGCAGGTTTTGGGTCAGTCGTCAGTTGTCAGTGGTCAGTTGCCAAAACAAAGAACGGCCATAATTGCCACGGTGGGGGCGTTACAGCCCCATTTACCGCCACCGGAAGCGTTTAAATCATTTTGTGTCACCTTAGAAAAAGGAATGGAATTTGATTTAGATGGTTTCGGGGAAAAAATCACGATTTTGGGATATGAACGAGTTCCCCTGGTGGAAACTGAAGGACAATGGAGTAGACG
>JBJTTJ010000122.1:0-25107 GCA_046080125.1 Cuspidothrix sp. | reverse complement strand
ATCCATTTCAGCGGGATGAACTCCATGAAAATGCAAAGAATGGGAATGTCCAGCATTATTGAGAAAAAGTATTCTTATTTTTTCTCCTTCTTTAGCCCGGAGTGTCGGTCCAGGAATGCGTCCGTTTAAATCCCAAATGTTGTAGGAAACAGCACTATTAAGCTGGATGGTGGAAGTTCCGGCAACTAATTCAAATTCGCGGATTATCCGCCCATTTTCCTGTTTAATTGTCCCATAATCAAAATCTCGTAACACCTTCATGGGGTTAGTAGCACCATTAGCGGCTGCCATTTCCATGAGTGGTATTCTCACTTTAGTGTGATTTTTGCTGCTCAGTGTTTGCCAAAATGCCCCCGCAGTGATGATTCCCGCGCCAAAAACCCCCAACTTTAGCAGGTGGCGACGAGTCCAAATTTTATCTTGACTAAGGGGGAAGTTATCGGACATGAGACTTTTAGGGATGTGCTAGGGAAAATACAAATTATTTGCAATTAGCTTTACATACATTATAAGAATTAAGAATTATTGTCAATAACCTAGAAAAATTTATTTTCAGGGCTATTCTTGGTATATTGGTTTATTTACTCGTTAGCTTAATCAGCAGAAGCCCCACGTCTCACTCTTAGGAGCGTGGGATGAGTGCGCGTGAGCTGAGCTGCGCAGCCCAAATTGTACCTGAGCGCAGCGAAAACAAAGAAGGCTACAGCGACGAAACGAACAAAATATTGATTTTATGCCATTATAAAAAAGTAGGTGTAGTCCAATTAAATGCAGAAATGCAGCCTACAAAACAAAAAACAAATCTCAAAACCAAAGAACCGTGGGGCGCACGGTCTTAAAGCTCAGTTAATGTCCTCATAGAGGAGTCACTGAGAAGCCCACACTCACCTGAAAGGGAGTGTGTGGAGTACGTCACTTATTCAAGGTCTTTGTTTCTTACGGAAGACCCAAGACTTTGAGGTTGGGTTAACCTCAGTAAACCCAACCTCATTAACTTTTAAGCAGCCTATTTTTGGTCTAACTTATAGCGGACTTGGGTGGACATATAATCAGCCCCTCCTCGCTTGCAGGAAGGGGTTGGGGGTGTGGTTTTTGTATTTCACTCAACCGAGAACCGTTATATAAGCTATCAGGATTAATATTTAACTCGCGTAATTTAGTAGCTAATTTTTGCGGTTTTTGTTCTACTTAGGACTAAATTAGATTCAGAAAATAACCATAAAGGAGAAACTATGTCAATGGAAAAACCTAGCATTTTGGTGACAGGGGGAGCAGGATATATTGGTTCTCATACGGTGTTAGCACTCAAGCAAGCAGGTTATAACGTAGTAATTCTTGACAACTTGGTCTATGGACATCGGGATTTAGTAGAACAGGTTTTACAGGTAGAATTAATAGCAGGAGATACAAGCGATCGCCCATTATTAGATCATCTTTTTCAAAGTCGTAATTTTACCGCCGTTATGCACTTTTCAGCTTATGCTTATGTAGGTGAATCTGTAACTGATCCAGCTAAATATTACCGGAATAATGTTTTAGGAACATTGATATTATTAGAATCAATGTTAGCAGCTTCGATTAAGAAGTTTGTCTTTTCTTCTACCTGTGCTACCTATGGAGTACCAAACTTTATTCCTATTACAGAAAATCATCCCCAAAATCCCATCAATCCCTATGGTGCAACTAAATTAATGGTAGAAAAGATATTAGCTGATTTTGATGTAGCATACAATTTTAAATCAGTCTGTTTCCGCTATTTTAATGCTGCTGGTGCAAACCCCCAAGGATTATTAGGAGAAGATCATAACCCTGAAACTCATTTAATACCTTTAATATTACAAACAGCATTAGGACAACGAGAATCTATTGCTATTTTTGGTACAGATTATCCCACACCTGATGGGACTTGTATTCGGGATTATATTCATGTAAATGACTTAGCAGATGCTCATATTTTAGGATTGGAATATTTACTAAATGGAGGTGAAAGCGAAGTTTTCAATCTAGGCAATGGTAACGGATTTTCTGTGAAACAAGTGATTGCAACGGCAGAAGATGTTACAGGTATGGTAATATCAGTGAAAGAATGCGATCGCCGTCCCGGAGATCCCCCAGCATTAATTGGTACAAGTGAAAAAGCTCGAAAGATATTGAATTGGCAACCCAAATATCCGGGTATTAAAGATATCGTTGCTCACGCTTGGCAATGGCATCAAAAAAGGCACAAATAACGGCTGATTTCGGGAAAATGGGACTAACTTTTCCCTTTTCCTTCTTCATATCAGGTATAATAGAAACAAGTAGGTGAACGGAAAAAAACTGACATAAGTAACGAAAAGTAAAGTTGCCCAAAACCTCTTCCCTCCTCCCCGTTCCCTTTTTGAGACTGGTAATTTACCATAACAAGTACGGTAAAACCAAATTAATATCTCTTCATCATTCGCATCCAAAAAACTACCATACCCCCAGACAATAACAAAATTCCCAACCAAATTAAAGGCTGCACAAATCCAATTTTTGTACCTTGCTGACTCTCATTAACATTTTGCCCAGCTTGAAAACTATCCAGGGTCTTTCCCGTAGCGACAGTCACAGGAAACTTTAACTTAAAAGGTTGAAAACTCCCCCGATTTATAGGTTTACCACTTAATTCCAACTGATAAGCGCCCGGTTTAGGAAAAGTAATTTTTGCCCCTGGTATACCTTCATATCTTTCAGCTTGCATAGGTTCTAATGGCGGTTCAAGTAATGCCGGTTCTCCCTCACCATGAGGTTCAGCATAAATACTTAACCGACAATTACAATCTTTTAAAGGGATTACCTTACCACCTTTTTGGGTGAGGGCAAACCAAGCTTGAGTAGCTTCCCCAGCACGAGGATTATCATTGGGTTCTAAGTGAATAGTACCACCCACATCTGCTGAAATTTTCACCGTATGGGCTAAAGCTTGACTATTTTTAGTAACTATCGCACTAGATAAAAATAATAATAATAAATACTTGATTATGCTTTTGTCTAGAGGATAAATAGTCAATTTACCGTGATTTACTGGGAGGAACATAAAATTTTTCTAGCCGTAAATATAACCAAAAATATCGAGAACGTATCAACAAAACACCAGAGATAATTATAGCCAATAAAATGGCTGCTAACTGGTTTTGCCAACTTAATTTTAAAGCACCCAGATAATGAGAACCAATCAAAACCGCATGAATGGCACTCAGTAACAAAGCTGGTACAGTTAAAAGATGGATTTGTCGCCAACGTTTACCTAATAACTTTTGCAAGAAATCAAAACTTGTACAAGCCGCAGGAATCATTAATACTAGAGCTATAGCGCCCGCCCACATTCCCCATTGAAATTCTGGTGGTAAAAACCAAACCGCAGTTAAATTCCAGTTGAGGGAATGTTCCAGATTATGAATAGTATGTACTACCGATAGCACAAAAGCCCCCACTCCCAACCCCCGACGATAACGCAAAGGTGCAGACCAAAAACTATTTACAGGACGGGCAATTAATGACAGTATCAAACAAAATAGGGCAGCGTGGCCACTATAGTCTGTCATAGTGTCTCCCGTTCGTAACAGGGTAATAATCCCAATAATGAGAGTAACCCACCCACCCAAGCGAAATAATTGACTGCGTTTATCTTTACTAATTAACGCCGTAGAAACACCTACACCTAACATCGTGGGTAATGTACCAATCCCAAAGGCCAACATCGTCACTACCCCTTGCCATAAATCACCTGTAGCCGCAGCTTTAATTTGTGCTGCGTATAAAAAACCACATGGCATTAATCCCCAAGTCATGCCCAAAAGTGCCGGTGTCCACCATTGAGTTTGTGCGGATAACTTCATCATTCCTGCACTTAACCGGTCATGTAAATCACCTTTTAATATCGGATGTAAGAGGGGAATATGGGGTAAAAAGTCTGGTTTTACCTGGACTAAACCAAACCAAATCAACATTAAACCCGTAATTATGGCAGTCCAACGCCGTAAATCACTACCAACTCCCGCCAGTTGTCCACCTTGTACTAATACTAAACCAATTGTACCAATACCAGCACCTACTAAGGCGTAACTTAACATTCGCCCCAAATTCAGTAAGGCGTGAAATTTTAATTGCTGTTGCCAACTAGGATTTTCCCGATGGTTAGAAAGGGAAAAAGCCACTGTCAAAGGTCCACACATCCCAAAGCAATGGCCAAAACTACCCAGAAACCCTAGCAAAGCGATAAGTGATAAATCTAACATAAGTAATCGGACAAAATTAAATTCATTTGTGATCAGAGGGAACAAGGAATAAGAAAATAATATGTGTAATTAATTCTGTCTGAATAGTTATTAATTATGCGAATTGGGGACATATAGCAGAAGACAGAAGGTACAGAGGTAAAACACCCTTGCTGTTTGGATTTTCGTTGTCCAGTTCGTACCACAGATATACAATCTGCTGTATATCTTTTTCATCTCTTATCCACGATGATCATGTCAAAAGACAATCTGTCAAACTTGGTGTAGTTTTAAGTATTTCACGACTTACGCAAAACAGAACGACACTAGGAGTCATTCATGAATTACCCCTACACCAGAATCATATCTTCAGTTACATTTTGCGTAAGTCCTGTATTTATTTCTTATATGTATGATTGGATCATGTTTGTTAAAATAATCAGCGCGGCTAATCTTAACCATAATCTAATTCGTGGTTATTTATATAAAGGTAATAAAGTAAATTGTATTTTACAGACTATGTACGAACTACTACTTTGTTAAAAAAAGAACAAGATACTCTAGAAATATTATTCCAATGACAAAAAATACCCCCGGTGGTTAACCGAGGGATTCTGCAAGTCGGAATTATCGCACAAAGACATTCGCGTACCTAGAATAACAATGGAACAACTCCAAAAAATGCCAAAATGCCAAAATGGGTAAATGCTTCTAAGAGCCTGTTTGAAAGGTATTATATCGAACAGGTCATCTTCTAAAACCCAACCCATGCTTTCATAGCAGAGGGTAGACATCTGGTGGTAGTGAAATGTGCATAAGTACCAGAACCCTGCGTGGGATAATTCGTAAGTTGTCCCTACAAGGGTTTGGGGTTACGCATATTTAATTTCTGAAGATGTCTAGTGTGTTGATGACGGAGAGAGAGGGATTCGAACCCTCGTATACATTTCTGCATAACAGACTTTCCAGGTCTGCGCCTTCAACCACTCGGCCATCTCTCCAGGCACTCGCTTTGCTATCATATAACAGATGGCAAGAAAAAGCAAGCTTTTGGGGAAAAAAGATTTTTTCATGGGTATATGATCTGAAAATGCAGGGTTTTGAGGCAATTTCCCTATAATTAATTGTGAAATCGAAAATCTGAAAATCAAGATGGTTCAAACCCACACAATTAAAGTTTACGATCGCCAAACTGGTAGATCTCATACTATCACCGTTCCTGAAGACCGTTATATCCTCCACACTGCCGAACATAACGGGGCAGAACTCCCCTTTTCTTGCCGTAATGGTGCTTGTACAACTTGCGCTGTCAGGGTTTTGTCGGGAGAAATTCACCAACCAGAAGCCATTGGCCTCTCTCCAGATTTACGCCGCAAAGGTTACGCTTTATTATGTGTAAGTTACGCCCGTTCCGATGTGGAAGTGGAAACACAAGACGAAGATGAAGTTTATGAACTTCAGTTTGGGCGCTTTTTTGGTCAGGGCAAAGTTAAACGGGGTTTACCCTTAGATGAAGACTAAGAATTTTCCTGTGTTCTTAATGAATTTAATAGCGAGACAGGCTGCTGTAGTAGTTCGTCTTCGCCTGTTTGTGTCAAAAGTAATTATCTTAGCAAGTTTGTTACTTTTAGTAAGTTGTCAAAATAACTCTGGCACTATTGTCCCCAGTGTCAAAGTAGCCAGGGTTGTGAGTGGACAAAGTTTGGAGGTTTTGGGACTGGAAGCACAACCAAATTTAATTTCCCAAGTTCGGCTAATTGGTCTAGATGCACCAGATATTCGTCAAACTCCTTGGGGAGAGGATGCCAAACAATTACTGGAAAGTTTAATTGGCGGTGAAAATCAAGCTGTTAATCTGGAATTTGACTTAAAAACTAAGGATAAATTTAACCGCACCTTGGCCTATGTATGGAAGGATAAACAATTGTTAAACGAAGAAATAGTCAAACAAGGATATGCTTTATTTGTAGCGCGATCGCCTAATCACAAATACGACCAGCGCCTAGAAAACGCCCAACAATGGGCGAGAATTATGAGTCAAGGTATCTGGAACACGGATCAACCCATGCGAATGACTCCTGGAGAATTTCGCCGTCTCTCTCGTTAAATGTAAAGATAACAACTGACCACCAACAAATAACCACTGACCAATATGCAAATTTTTCTAGATATTGCCACAGAAGCAGCTTTAGCCGCAGGAGTAGTTTTACAAGATTATTTAGGTAAATTAGAAGATGCAATCACCGAAAAAGGCCGTCCTGGTGATTTAGTTACCGCCGCAGATAAAGCTTCTGAACAAGTAATTTTAGAAGTATTGCGTCGTCATTTTCCCCAACATTCTATCTTGGCTGAAGAGTCGGGAAAATTGGGAAATCAAGAAAATGATTTTCTCTGGGCTATTGATCCCCTCGATGGTACAACTAATTACGCCCATCAATATCCTTGCTTTGTTGTTTCCATTGGCTTGCTGATTCAAGGTGTACCCAAAGTTGGGGTAATTTATGATCCTTTTCATAATGAACTATTTCGAGCTGCGGCTGGCTTAGGTGCAACCCGTAACCGTCGTCCTATTCATGTTTCCCAAACAGCAGAATTAGGTAAAAGCTTATTAGTTAGTGGTTTTGCCTATGACCGCCGAGAAACACCTGATAATAATTATGCAGAGTTTTGTCATCTCACCCATCTTACCCAAGGTGTCAGACGTGACGGTGCAGCAGCTTTAGATCTAGCTCATGTCGCTTGTGGCCGAGTTGATGGCTATTGGGAACGGGGAATTGCCCCTTGGGACGTTGTAGCTGGGATAATCTTAGTCCAAGAAGCGGGGGGAAAAGTCACCGCCTATGATGGGACTCCGATTAAAATTGAATCGGGAAAAATTCTGGCTACTAACGGTCATCTTCACGATAGTCTCAGTCAAGAATTAATCCAAGCCCCCCGTTTATCTACTTGGACGTAATTTTTTGATGATGATTGTACTACTTAGAAAGTAGGGTTTTTTATCAGTCAGTTTTAACAAGGGTCTACCCCACTGATTAACGTTTAAGATATCCCCACCATAGGAAATTAGCATCAGAGAATAATAGGCCATTGCCAATTTAATTAAATCAACCTAACAATGAAAGGGAATTTGCCAAAAAGCTGTTAGTTAATAACTAGGACTTTTTGCCAAACATGATTTTAATTCCAGACGGATTGTGATGAATATAGCTAATTTTCCGTGGCTGACGACAATTATTTTGTTTCCGATAGCCGCATCACTACTACTCCCTATCATCCCAGATAAGGACGGCAAGACGGTACGCTGGTATTCTCTTGTTGTGGGATTGATAGACTTCGTCCTAATTGTATGGGCTTTTTATACTGGGTATGATTTCTCCAATCCCGATTTACAACTGGTGGAGAGTTACCCCTGGATTCCCCAATTAGGTTTGAACTGGTCAGTGGGCGCTGATGGTTTATCTATGCCCCTGATTTTGCTAACTGGATTCATTACCACTCTGGCGATTTTAGCAGCTTGGCCTGTGACACTCAAGCCGAAATTATTTTATTTTTTGATTTTGGCTATGTATGGCGGTCAAATTGCTGTTTTCGCTGTCCAGGATATGCTGTTATTTTTCCTGGCTTGGGAATTGGAACTTGTACCGATATACTTCCTGCTGTCAATTTGGGGAGGTAAAAAGCGCCAATATGCAGCGACAAAATTTATTTTATACACTGCGGGCGGTTCACTGTTTATTTTGCTGTCTGCCTTGACAATGGGATTTTATGGCGATACAGTGACCTTTGATATGCGATCGCTCGCATTGAAAGATTTTGGACTAAATTTACAACTGTTACTCTACGCGGGCTTCCTCATTGCTTACGCTGTCAAGTTGCCTATTATTCCCCTCCATACCTGGCTACCAGATGCCCACGGTGAAGCTACAGCGCCAGTACATATGTTATTGGCGGGGATTTTGTTAAAAATGGGTGGTTATGCCTTAATTCGCATGAATGCCCAAATGTTACCCGGTGCCCACGCTTACGTAGCCCCGGTTTTGGTGGTTTTGGGGGCAGTAAATATCATCTACGCTGCGTTAACGTCTTTTGCCCAGAGGAACTTAAAACGGAAAATCGCCTACTCTTCAATTTCCCACATGGGCTTTGTTCTCATTGGTATTGCCTCTTTCACCGATTTAGGTTTGAGTGGGGCAATGTTACAAATGGTTTCTCACGGTTTAATTGGCGCGAGTTTATTCTTTTTAGTTGGTGCAACTTATGACCGCACACACACCTTAATGTTAGATGAAATGGGTGGTGTGGGTAAGAAAATGCGGAAGATTTTCGCTATGTTTACAACTTGTTCTATGGCTTCTTTAGCATTACCAGGAATGAGTGGTTTTGTAGCGGAATTAATGGTATTTGTAGGCTTTGCAACTAGCGATGCTTATAACCCAACATTCAAAGTAATTGTGATTTTCTTGATGGCTGTTGGTGTAATTTTAACACCAATTTATTTACTTTCCATGTTGCGTGAGATCTTCTACGGACAAGAAAATGAAGAGTTAGTTTCTCACCAAGCTTTAATAGATGCTGAACCCCGCGAAGTCTTTATCATTGCTTGTTTGTTAATCCCGATTATTGGGATTGGTTTCTATCCTAAGTTATTAACGCAAATGTATGACGCTACCACTGTTCAGTTGACCACAAGATTG
Source organism: Cuspidothrix sp. (assembly GCA_046080125.1). Lineage (GTDB taxonomy): Bacteria > Cyanobacteriota > Cyanobacteriia > Cyanobacteriales > Nostocaceae > Cuspidothrix. The sequence goes on along the minus strand of JBJTTJ010000122.1, from coordinate 16,172 downwards.
CGTGATTCTGTCCCCACTTTGTTAGCAGACAAAGCAGTAGAAAGCGTTTCTTTAAGTGCACCAATAATTGGTAATTAATTGGTAATTCAATCTAGGATTTATCGGTGGGTTTGATACCCACCCTTTTTTATTTTTACTATAGCAAAATTTAAGATTACGGGTTACTCTTACATATTTTTTCATACAATAATTATAGAGGGCGTTGCTTATTTTTGGGATGAAAAACAATTTTGCATATACTTAAAACCCTTCTAGAGACGTTCCATGGAACGTCTCTACATCCAAAAAGCATCCCGCATTTATGCAACGTCTTATAGAGAAAGAATCAAATTTAGTACATTTAACTCTTGAGAATTTAATAAATATTTCTCTGTAAATATTTTGTTTCTAATTTCTTCTAAGCTATAACTTCTAAACACCACAAAAGGAAATTCTTTGTAATTATGACCGATTGGTAAAATATTATTCACAGGATACAATAAACGAATATATCTAGATAAAATATCTTTAAAACGTTGATCTTCTGGTTCTTCTGATTTAGTTCCAAAGTATTCTTTCATCACTTCACCACTAATAAATGCAAATAACGGTAAAGCATAATATTGATCTATATTTTGACTTTTTTGGATATAATTTTGGGTTTTTGCAGGTGCATTAATTAACTTTTCTACCAATTCTATCGCATCTTTTATCGCAAAGGTGAGACTTTCCGGGTATATTTGATTTTTACTAATGCTTTTTAAATTATTCCATAGTTCTATATTTGCATAGTTTTGAATATCTAAAAACCGCATTTCATAAGATTCTTGAATATTTTGACAGGGTACAATCAATAAACCACCGTTAATATAACCCAATTCCAAAGGGGTAAAATCTAATAATTTATCAAAGGTTTTCCCAAGTTCTAGAAATGTATTGTTGAAATTTTCCCGAATTTTTAAATAACTCTCTTCCATATTTTTAGCAACAATAAAATCACCGTTACCCATTAATAATTCTAGTTTGGTGTATGCGTCTTTTAAGGAAGTGTGACTTTGATTACGGTTATATTCTTTTTTCAGTTGAGTAATGATATTTTCAATTTTACTAGAAAAGGTATCTCCCGCAGCAAAAACTGATTTTCCACCTATAGGTATAAGTAGATAGTTCTTCCTTCCAATATTACCATAACCCTGAATCCTAGTCATGATAGATGCTTTGAGAATCAGGAGAAAATTTAATAAATTTAAAGAGTTTTCTTTAATAGATATTTCTGGATCATCCTGATAATAAACTGAACGTTCAGCTAAATAAAATGTGAGGTATTTATCCTGATTATCTATATTATCATTTCCGCGACCTCTATAAATAACCTGGATTATTTCCATCAAGTTTTTCTCAATTTCAAATTTAGGAATTTCGACTAATATATGTTTTGCTTTGGGAAAAGATAAACCACGACTCCCGGAAGCAGTCATAAATACAACTTTGACGTTTTCTTGATGTAGTTTAATTTCTTGTTTTTCCACTTCTGAAATATTCGCGTGTATTTCTAGGAAGTGGGTGTTTTTTATAAAGTTATCTTTTCCTAACTCTGATTGAATTTTATCAATGAGTTCCGATAACTTAGGTTTATTTTGGATGTAAACTATAAATTGTTCAACATCAGATTTTTGCAGCAGATTTTTAATATCTTTTAAAATTTCCTCCTGAGATATTTTTTCTAAATCAGATTTATCTTTTAATTTAACTATATTAGTAAAACGACAAGATTCGATAATGATTTGATAATTAATGGTTAGACTTTGTGCAGGGTAGGTGTTAGTATTAATAATGATAGCAGGTGAACCTTTAAAAGTGAAACTTTCCACAGATAGAGGTTGAATATTTACATCTGCGGTTCTAAAATAAACCTTATTTGGTTCAGGAGAAGTATCTTCTAAATGTTGACAAATGATATTTTTATCAACAATAGAAGCATCTGCAACGATGATTTTAGTATTAAAACCATTTTCTGGATTGGTTAACTGATAGGTGTTCACCATTTTTTTAATTCCCTCTAAAAATTCTACTCCTCCTTCATCTCCAGTAATTTCATCTATCATAATAAATAGATGTTTAATTCTGCGGGATATATTTCGCATTCTGTCAGGAAATACTTTATTTTCTCTGGTACTGTATGCGTCTTGAAAGATTTTTTCTAGATGTTTTAAAGTATCACCATAGTCAGTTTTTTTCAAAGACTGGGTGGAAGCAGTAGCAATAATTTGATTAGATTTTTCGGATTGGATCAGATAATATAACGCTGCACAAACACTTTGTAAAACTCCCTTATTTTTTGTCCCCATATCTTGAAAAGTATCATCGTTTATTCGCGCAAGTCTGTCCTTACGTCGGGATTTTCTCTCAATATTTTCACTGTTGAGAAAATGCACATTTCCTAATGTAAAATCTTCTTGATATTGATTTGACGTATAAGACACTGATAAATTACCACCATGATCTTGAATCAAATTACTGTGAGTATTGATCGCAAAAATCCTGTCATCAACTAATTTCCCAGTTTTGCGATCTTTGAATTTTTCAATGATATCAAGATTGACTTGTTTGCGGGGACTGACGTATAGTAAAAGGAAACCATCATTTTGATATTGAGTAAGAAAATCAACGATAGCAGTAGTTTTTCCGATTCCGGGGTTTCCTGTTAAAAAGATGTAGGTATTGTCAGAAAGTGAATATCTTTTAATTAGTTGGTTGTGCCCTTGTCTAAAATTAGGATTTCCGGTTAAATTGAATTGGGAAACTAACTCAGAAGGTATGAGAGAAACCGAGTTAAAAAATCCGGTGATAGTTTCTGTATGACGTGGTAGGATATTAATGGTATCCGGAGTAATTTCTAGAAGTGAATCAATCAGTTTTTTACCTTGTTGAAAACTGCGACGTGCGTTAGATTGAATGTTTTCTAAAACGCGATAACGTGCATTGGTGATTTCTTCATTTTTATTATGCTGTGCGTAAATTTGATAACAAGTCTCAAAGAGTTGAATATTATTTCCAGGAATAGAGATAGTATTAAAAGAGCGATCGCTATATCCCACCGCATTACAAACCAACCGAGAAACATCAGGAAGAAGAGAATTTGCTTGTAAAAACTGACAGAAACTATAAATATAACTACCAGCTTGAATTAATTTAGCACTTTCCTTATCCTTAGATTTAAAAGCGGTGAAATATTCCTTCAAACCGGGAGAAAAATCTAAATCCAGAGATTCAGTGTCAATAAGCAACCTAGAAAACACACTTTTAGAACGCAAATAATTAATATCTTGTAATAACAAACCTCTAATAATTTCCACATAATCAATATCTTGTAAATCCTCATCAGTGTGAATAGAAAACACCGACAAATCAAGACATAAAACCCGATAGTTCTTTTTATATTTTAACAACATTAAACTATCTGCATTAAGAAAATCACCACGTTGTTTATAATTCCGAACATCCCCAGAAGTGACTGCTAAACTTTTCCATTGAGAGAGAACATTTTTAAACCATTGTATTTCATCAACTTCATGAGTACCAATACTATTATCACCATTAAACCGACATTGAAAATAGATAATTTCTAGATATGCAAGACCTTCGTTTTTCACACATCCCAGAGATTTAAGATACTCCCGAAAGAAATTTACCCCACAAAGAAAACCCTTCTGTACAAAAAACTGACACCAAGTTTCTGCTATTTCTCGTTCTAATTTACCAATAACTCTTTTAACAATAATCTTCTGAATTTCTGCAAACTTGAGATTTTGTAACTCCCGAAAATACAAATCACCAAAATGATTTTTAATCTTATGCTTATGGATATAAGACAAAATCCCGATATTAAAACCAACCTCAAACAACCTTCCCAAATCATCCGCTATTTTTGCAGTCATATTTCACACCTTAGAAAATCTTAAAAACTTCTTCTCTTTAAACTTTGTCTCTCTGTGGTTCATTTTTTATCTGAATCATATCCTCAGATACCCGACTTCATAAATTTATCTTGATCTAACAAATTGAAAAAAAGAAATCCGGGATCTAACTCAATCATTCATCCTTACTTAATAAAATTGACTTAACATGAGTTAAAAAAGCAAGAGAATTAAAATCAGTTTTGTCTCGAATATGTTTAAAAATTGCTGACTGACTAACAGACTCATCCCCGATTAAATTTTGGTAGGGATCTAACTTTAACTGTACTGTACCTGATTTTTCATAACGAGAAAAATGGAACAAAGTTAAACAATGTAAAATCTCATTTTTCAACTGACTATCATAAATTAACCCTTCTTTAATATCTTTATCATCTAAAATTCCCTCATAAATATTTAACAAAGTTGCATAAGACATCACACCATGATAATTAACATCATTAGCAACTTTCAACCCATTAAATAAATTAAAGAAAATCACAGATTGTTTATGTCTATCCTCAGCTAAATTACCCAGTTCTAAAGTATCCTGAATATACAAAGATGTAGATTTAGGAGTTTCTAACTTGACTGCATAGTATTTTTCAAAAAACATCGGATAAATTTTAATATCATCTCGTTCCTTTTTTAAAGACTTAATCACATTCTCAGACATGAAAAATAATTCTTCATTTTTTTCTGCTTGAGTAATATGTAATGTACTGCTGTAGGGAACTTTTGCGATATAAATAAAATGTCTGTATCCTCTTTTGTAGAGATTATCTACATTATCAACTACCACTCTAGGATATTCAAACATTTTTTGATGATCATCGTAGTTTTCAGAAAAGGTTTTGAAAAGTTGAAATTTCGCTTCTTTATCTTTCGTTTGTATAGTGATAATTTCACCCATCAAGTTAGATTTTTTCTCTTTGATATTCCAATGACTGTCACTTTCTCGACTAGAAACAATGATAATCGCAAGTTTATCAAGTTCCTGAAAATTAAAGTTCTCTGTCGGTGATAGTGTGAATTTTTTGGGAAACACGGAATATAAAGAAGTGAGAACATTAGGAATTTTAAATTTTAAATTTCCTGGGTTAGTAATAACTATTCCCTGTTCATTACTGCGATATCCATCATTAAATAGATAGGATAATACCTTAGTTAAAGACACGATAAATTTCTCTGTAGGTGCATCATCTGTTTTTTCTTTCAGGTGTATTCTAAGTAAAGGAATAAAAGTTTTACTCTGTCTTTCTAAGATGACATGAAGACAAACATACGCAAGTAAACTGTAGGTGATTTTATAAATAAATTCTTGATTTCCTGCTAGTTTATCATTTTCTGAACGATGGGGAAATACAAGTGAATTACGATGTTTTAGGTGTTTCTGATAAAAATTACCTCCTTCCTTCATCGCTAAAAATATTACCGGTAAAACTCCTACACCTGAGGTAAGATCATATTCCATATCAAAAGTTTCTTTATCTTCTGTTTCTAAGAAATAAATTTCACTGAAATTGATATTTCCAGGAAGGGTGATAAGTAAGTTTTCTTGTGTGGTTGCGTCTCCTAAATTAATGTATTTTAAACAGTCCTTATAGTTTTTCCGCAATGCTTCTTTAAATATGGTTTGTCTCCCGTTAATGGTGTCAATGTCTGTTTCTAAAATACTGTTTTTAACAGAAATATGTACAGGATAATTCCTAACTGGAAATGGTGTTCTATGTTGAATTAATTTTGTGAGAGTGTCTTTCAATGTTTTAATTTTCTCTTTAACTTTTAATGTCTCAAAACCTTTAATCCAAATCCTAAATAGGTTTCTTTTTGCTTCATCGTCATTACCTCTTAATACAGGAAGAACATTTTTTTCTAATGTCTCAATGGGATTATATTCTAAATCGCTTTGTAAATTTGGACGCGATGCAAATATGAAATAATATAAAAATGCAGTCCTCAAAATTTTATTAACAAAGGTAAATTTTGTCCCTTCGTCTGCAACTCCTTTCTTATGAGTATTACTATCTGGGTTTAACTCGTTAAGATGATAATCATAAGCTGTTTTTCCTCCATCCGTTTGGACTTTACCATTTAATTTTAACTTAAGTCCAAAGGTAAATTCTATTTCTTCTTGGTTGGGATTTTTTGATTCTCCTAAATAACCTTCAATAACAGGAATTATTGGTAATATATCATAAGCTTCGCTACGGGAAAACATGGTTTGATAATTAACTGATATTCCTGCATAGTTAACTTGATAGTCTCCATCTGCTTTGTTACTATCATTAATATACTCTTCTAATAGTTTCAGTCTTCTGATTAAATCTTGTAAATAGATTCTCCCTTCATTTTTGTCGTCAACTTGTTCTAATAAATACTCTAAATATCTAATTTTAGATAGTTTTTTGAGTTTCCCTAGTGTCTCTTGGTTGACAAGGTTTTGTAAACTGTAAATATCGGAGTTGGTATTTTTCTCTAGATTCTCAACTATATACTCTAAGTCCTCTCGATCTTGGGTGTTAGCATCTGCAAACATTGCGCGTATATAATTATTAATTCCTGTTAACAAATTAGCTGTAAAATCACGGGGTTTATCTATGTGGATTTTGACTTTATGTGCTTTTAAAAGAGGTTTATTTTTATTGTTTTCATCTCTTTTAATTGTTAACCTCTGTTTTTGTAAATCTTTTGCTCTTGTAAATGGATAGGTGAAGTCTAAAAGTGTTTCTTTGGTTTTATCATCTTTTTTATACTGTCCTTGAAATTCCTGCAAACCTAAAATTAAGTTTTTGATAAAAGTAAATCTATCTATTTGAGTATTTCCCGTCTTAGCGTGAATTTCTGCTGTTAATTTATCTTGAATTTATTTTAATATCTCCTTAATTGTCTCCCGAAATGAAACTTCAGTAACCGGAGTAAAATTCAAAGTTGCTGAACGTGCTGCTTTTTGATTTCCCAATGGATTATGGGGATTTAATTTAATAACTTCATTAACTACCTCATCAATATTAATCATCACCTTTTTTTTATCGGGTGAAATTGTAAATATCTGGTTTTGCTGTAGAACTTTGAGTATTTTATCTAATAAATTAGTATAATCTACATTTGCTAAGTCTGGATTTACTGTAATTTTGTTCATCAGAATGACTCCGCACTAATTTTGAATTCAGTTCTAATTTTATCACACAAAGATGTAAAAATCCCCGACTCCGCAAAGAAGCCGGGAATCTATTAAACTAAAGCTGCTACCTTCCCCAACAAACCCTGAAACAACCGCAAACCATCGGTATTACCTAACGCTTTGTCTGCTGCTCTTTCTGGGTGTGGCATCATCCCCAAAACATTGCCTTGTAGATTACAAATCCCCGCAATATTGTTGAGTGAACCGTTGGGATTTTCTTGATAACGAAATAAAACTTGTCCGTTGGCTTCGATTTGTGCTAAAGTAGTTTCATCACTGTAGAATCGCCCCTCTCCGTGAGCAATGGGTAAAGTGATGATTTCCTCTTTGGTATAACCTTGAGTCCAAGGTAAATTATTACGCTCAACTTTTAAGGGAGAGCGATCGCATATAAAGTGCAAATTCTCATTTCTAGTTAACGCCCCAGGTAATAGACCAGCTTCAGTTAATACCTGAAAACCGTTACAAATACCGATGACAAATTTACCCTGTTGTGCATGATTGACCACTTGCTGCATCACAGGAGAAAAGCGAGCGATCGCCCCACACCGCAAATAATCCCCGTAACTAAAGCCACCGGGAACAATTATCACATCTATATCATTAATATCCGTCTCTTGATGCCAAATCATGCGCGTTGGTTGTCCTAGCAAGTCTCTAGTAACATAGGCAACATCACGATCACAATTAGACCCTGGAAAAACTAAAACACCGAATTTCATTGTTAGTTGTTGGTTGTCAGTTGTCAGTTGTCAGTTGTCAGTTGTTGGTTGTCAGTTGTTGGTTGTCAGTTGTTGGTTGTCAGTTGTCAGTTGTTGGTTGTCAGTTGTCAGTTGTTGGTTGTTAGGGAATAGGCAAAAAGTAAGAATTTTACCAATTACCCATTACCCATTACCCATTACCTAATTTCAAAATACTCCAGTTTGTGATTCGACCTCGATTAAATCAAAGCGATAATTTTCGATTACCGGATTTGATAACATTTGATCACAGATTTGATTTAAGTCTCGACGCGCTTTCATTTCATCAGGTGCGGTAATAGTTAATTCAATGTACTTACCAATTCTCACCTGTTCAATGTTTTCGTATCCCATTTGTTTGAGGCCAGACTCTACAGCTACGCCAGCAGGATCTAAAACCGAGGTCCGAAGCGTCACGAAAATTTTAGCTAAATATTTTATTTGCACGGGCTTTTTGCTGAATGCTGCGATCATTATCCTATAACTTTTATGTTTCTACTGAGGGAAAATATGATTAGGATTTAGTTCAGTCTATAGATAACTGATTATTCTTAATTTAACATAGATATAAATTTAAGAAAAACTTATGAAAACCATACGCACCCGCAATCAAGAACGGATTTTAAACCTGCTACAAAATCTTAAACAAGGGATTTCTGCCCAGAGTATATACGTTGAACTACGTAATATCAATCAAAACATGGGTTTAGCCACAGTTTACCGCTCCTTAGGGTCCCTAAAACTCGACGGATTAGTACAAGTGCGAACCCTAGCAAATGGGGAAGCTTTATATAGTCTAGCACAGCAAGACAAACATCACCTTACCTGCCTACAATGCGGTGTTTCCATACCCATTCACCAATGTCCTGTCCATGAACTAGAAAACCAATTACAAACTAACCATCAATTTAAAGTATTTTATCACACCCTAGAGTTTTTTGGCTTGTGTAACCAATGTCAAGGACGGGAAAACCCCGCCCCAAAAGATTCCTGTTGTCTTTAATTGCTGGGAAACAAAGGTTTAGCATCACCGCCATGATCTGAGACAATAGAACGGATACCTTCCAAAGTAGCGGGGATATTGCGAGCATCCATAAACATGACTTTGCTGCTATCGCTTTTACCGATAGTCGTCCCCATATCCAGATAACTTAAAGCTAACAGCACATCAACCGCTTTCTGAGCATCGGGATTAGCCCTCATTTTCTGGGCAATAATTTCTGCTGATTCAGCGATCGCTTTTGCCTTTAAAACCTGTTGTTCCCGTTCTGCTTGCGCCCTGAGAATGATTGCTTTTTGTTCAGCTTCTGCTTGCATAATTAGTGATTTTTGTCGAGCTTCCGCGTCCAAAATTTGGGCATCCGCTTTACCCCTAGCACTATTCACCACAGACTCTCGATCGCCTTCTGAAGTTAAAATAGATGCCCGTTTGCGTCGTTCTGCCGACATTTGTAACTCCATTGACTCCCGCACCGCTTGAGAAGGAACAATATCTCGCAACTCCACCCTTGTCACCTTCACACCCCAAGGATCAGTAGAAATATCCAACTCCTGCAACAATAGTTCATTAATTTGAGTACGAGCAGTAAAAGTCTGATCTAACTCCAATTGTCCCATTTCTGCCCGAATTTGAGTCAATACCAAATTCACCATCGCTGATTGCAGATTTTCCACCTTATAGCGGGCTTTTTCCATATCTACAATCCGCCAGTAAACCACAGCATCCACCTCAATCCCCACGTTATCGCGGGTAATACACTTTTGGGGAGGAATATCTAAAACTTTTTCTCGAATAGTTTCTTCATAAACAACTTTATCAATGAAAGGGATCACAAAATTTAGCCCTGGTTGCATTTTTTTGTTATAACTACCTAACCTTTCTACCAAAGCTTCATTTCCCTGATTCACAACCCGCGCACATCCAGCAATAGCAGAACCACCAAAGGCTAAAACAACAAGTAAAAAAAACTGTTCCATAATAATTTTCTCCTAATTTTTCCAGATATTAATCCACTAACAACTGACAACTAAATCAACAAATTATCTGGCATCACAATTAAAGTAGTTCCCTCCCTTCGCACCACATAAACTACTTGTTGAGGTGATAAACTAATCTTGTCATCATCACATCTTGCTCGCCAAGAATTACCCTCATATAGTACCCTTCCCACCTGTCCTGGTAAAATTTCCGTTAAAGTTTCTCCAACTAAGGCATCTTGAATTTTAGATTTCCGTCGTCGTGGTTGTAAAAACCACCGACAGAGGATAATTAGCATTGTGGATAACAATAACCAAATTGTAACTTGTATCCACAAATTACCTACGCCCAAGTAAGATAAAAGCCCTACCGTTAAGGCGCTAATTCCCATCATGAACGAAACAAACGCCGACGGCAAGAAAAGCTCAATTAAGCACAAAACCGATCCAGCTAACAGCCAAATTAAGGTAGAACTTGGCATAACACTTTTCCCTTACAATATATTCACCTGAATACACGGACACAACCAGTATTCACAGAAAAACAGGTTGGCTATTTTGTCTATTCTTCCAGTTTTGTTTTTACTGTATCATTTCTATGCTTTTAGGAACTATACTGTATCTGCATTAATTCCCCATGTCATCAATTATGACTCCAAGATTAGATTTTATTAGGGTTTCCCCACCTGCAAAGCAACCACCCAATGCTGTAATTGTCACTTTACATGGTTGGGGTGCAAATGCCCAGGACGTTGCATCTTTAGTCCCCTACATCAACTTACCTGAATGTGAATTTCTATTGCCAAATGCCCCCTATCCCTATCCTTATGCCGATACAGGTAAGGCATGGTACGATCTACGAACAGAAAATATGTATGATGGCCTGACCGAAAGCAGACAACTGTTAATAGATTGGTTGCAATCCTTAGAAAGTAATACAGGTATACCATTATCAAGAACAATTTTAAGCGGATTTTCTCAAGGTGGGGCAATGACTTTAGATGTGGGATTAAGCTTACCTTTGGGTGGTTTAGTTGTGATGAGTGGATATCTACATCCGGCCGTAGCCAAGCTTCAACAAAGCAGTTTCCCTCCCACATTAATTATGCACGGGACACGGGATGAAGTAGTACCCCTCCAAGCAGCAATTAACTCCAGAGACGTGGCACAATCCCTAGGAGTAGCAGTGGAGTATCATGAATTTCCAACGGGACATGAAATTAATCTACAAATGTTAGAAGTGTTACGTACTTTTGTGATTAACACAATTTGTTAAAGTTACAAACTTTTTACAAATTCTAGGAAAAATCGGAAAAATTTTTACGAATTTCTAGCTCATTCATGGGTAAAATAGACAAGGTGGAAGCTGTTAGCATATCTCCACCCTAGGCTGAATGCAAATTGCTGCAAAAGGGAGGGGCAACCATTATGAAAACTCTAAGCATTTCCAAAACAGAAATTTCTGCGATGACTGCCACAGAGGTACAAGCATTGGCTACGCGTCTGGAACTAGATAACTACAGTAATGCTTTTGAGGGTCTCAATGATTGGCACCTACTCCGGGCAATTGCTTTTCAGCGTCCAGAGTTAGTCGAACCCTATATTTACCTCTTGGATTTAGAACCCTACGATGAAGGCTAGATTTTAGGACAAAAGCACTTATACATTAGGGGTTTAACATTAACAACCCCTTATATTCCCGTACTGTCTTCCATAACACTTACTGAGACAGTGCTGATTAGTCTTGACTAACCGAACTAAAAAATACAAATTCTCAAAAGATTTGCTGAATTACCAGAATTTACAAAAGTAATAAATCTAAGTAAAAGGAAAAAACAACGTATGGATGATCATGAATTTATATTGGGTTTTATTGCTTTCACTTTGACTAACTATAACGATTATCCAATAAATAAAGGTCGTAATTATTTTTTACATGAAGCTATGAAAAAATTAAACAAACTAGACTCTAATTGGATACAAACGATAGAAAACAAATTTACTATAGCAATGAAAGCCGCTTATAATATTTTTGAAAATACTGCTTTCCGCAAATCTTCAAGCTCTCCTGTAAATAAGTCTCTTTTTGAATCTTGGTCAGTCACTTTAAGTCAGTTAAGTTCACAACAAATTATAATATTAATCGAAAATAAATCTATCTTAAAAGAAAAATTTATACAAAAAATGAAAGATGATCCTAATTTCCTTAAATCTGTCTCTCAAGCATCTAGTAAAGTTCAATATCGTTTTGAACAAGTTAATCAAATAGTACAAGAGGTTTTATAATGTTAAGTTCTTTAACTTTAAAAAATTTTAAGCCATTTGAAAATCAGTCTTTTTCTTTAAAGCCATTAACTCTACTAACTGGCTTAAATAGCACTGGTAAATCGTCTGTATTACAATCTCTACTACTATTACGTCAATCTTGTTTACAGGATGAGTTATTAGATAGAGTAGGTTTAGTATTAAATGGTGATTTAGTATCTATAGGTACTGGACAAGATGCACTTTTCAAGAGAGCTAAACAGGATTTGATAACTTTAGAAATTGTCATGGATAATGATAATGATATTAAAGGTACTTGGATTTTTGATTGTGATCGTCAATCAGATATAATGCGACTATCTCCCATAATGAAACTATCTCCTGATTTAGCATTAGCAGCAAGTTGTGGTATTCAAATTATTGTAGAAACTCATAGTGATCATGTTCTTAATGGTATTCGTAAAGCAGTAAAATACAAAAAACTTGATCCTGAAAAAGTGCAAATTAACTATTTTGAAAGATATTTAAAAAAAGGAGAACCAACTATAGAAATTATTACACCTCAAATTTATTCAGATGGAGGAATTGATAAATGGCCTGATGGTTAGGTCGCTCTACATGGTATGCTTTATATTATGAGTAGGGTGTGTTAAGTAAAGCCTTAACGCACCATTAGACTGTCGGAAAATTAATGTAGAGACGTTGCTGAAAATTAATGTAGAGACGTTGCATGCAACGTCTCTACAAGGGTTTTAAAGGACGCACATTTAATTACCACCAAATGTCTATCAATCAACTTTATAGTAATCAATAAATATTAAATAAAACCATCAAATTATGTCATCATTGATAAATACCAAAATCAAAAAAGTTATTATCGCTATAGGCGGTGGTATTGCAGCTTATAAAGTATGTGAATTAGTCTCCACTTTGTTTAAATCTGGCGTAGAAGTGCGAGTTATTCTTACTAATTCTGCTCAAAAATTTATCACTCCTCTAACATTAGCTACTTTATCTCGTCATCAAGCATATACAGATAATGATTTTTGGCAACCTATATATTCACGACCATTACATATCAAGCTAGGAGAATGGTCTGATTTAATTGTGATTGCGCCTTTAACTGCTAATACTTTGGCGAAGTTAGCCTATGGAATGGCAGATAATTTATTAACTAATACGGTTTTAGCTTCTACTTGTCCTGTATTATTAGCACCTGCTATGAATACTGATATGTGGGAACAGGTGACAGTCCAAAAAAATTGGCGGGAACTATTGACAAATAACCGTTTTTATGGTATCGAAACGGGTTCAGGTTTATTAGCGTGCGATCGCATTGGTGCTGGTAGAATGGCTGAACCAGAAGAAATACTGAGTTACATTCAATCTTTGTTACATACCCAAGGTAAAAAGGACTTAGTAGGTAAGCATATATTAATTAGTGCGGGGGGAACACGGGAATATTTAGACCCGGTGCGGTTTATTGGCAATCCATCAACGGGTAAAATGGGTTTGGCGTTGGCACAAGCGGCATTACATAGAGGGGCAAAGGTGACATTAGTACATGGTGCTGCGAGTTGGCCTGTACCTTTGGGAGTTAGGGGAATAGCTGTAACAAGTGCGGAAGAAATGCAGCGAGTCATGTTAGAACATATCAATGAAGCGAATATGATTATTATGTCTGCTGCGGTTGCTGATGTGAAACCGAGAGATTATAATCAGGAAAAATTGCCCAAGCGATCGCTTCCTGAAAATTTGCCTTTGGTGCAAGTACCAGATATAATTGCCGAATTGAGTAATCATAAACAACCCCATCAAATATTAATTGGTTTTGCAGCGCAAACGGGAGATATTGTTACTCCAGCGCTGGAAAAATTGCAAAGAAAAAATTTAGATGCGATCGTTGCTAATCCTATTGATAAAATTGATCGTGGTTTTGGGAGTGATAATAATGAGGCGGTGTTTTTAGATAAAAACGGGAGGAAGATAGAAATTCCGGCTTGTTCTAAGTTGGAAATGGCGCATTATTTATTTGATTTTGTGGTTTAATGGAATGAAATAAATTACATCAAATTATATTGTACTTTTTTTAGTATTCTGAAAATCTTCCAATAATTCATCTTCACTAATACCTCTTATTTCTAATAATTGTTGAATTTTTTGTACTGCTTCTTGTAAAGCGATTAAATCTTGTTTTTGAGGACTAGGTTGTGTTGGTATATAGTAACCTATTGGTACTCCATGAGAAGTAATTGCGATTGGTTCAGATGTTTGTTGTGTGTATTTGTGTAAATTGGCGCGAAATTCTTTGATTCCTACAGATTGGATTTCCATAATATTGATAAATTGTGTACACTTGGGTACACTATAACATGAATTTTGAATTATTGACAATCAAGCGGTGTTTTTAGATAAAAACGGGAGGAAGATAGAAATTCCTGCTTGTTCTAAGTTGGAAATGGCGCATTATTTGTTTGATTTTGTGGTTTAATGGAATAAAATCACATTTTTAGTTTTACTAGGACTTTTGAAAATGACTGTGCATTTACCTAGCATTGGTATTCCTAGCTTTACAAGAGCAATATCATTACTTGAAGAGTATCCTCAAAATATTGTGGGTAGTTTTTGGCTGATGTGTGGTTATGGCTTTAATGATAGACAAAAAATTCCTGATTGGTGGATTGATAATGTTTTAAAAGACAATCAAGCACAAGGTATTATTGATAGGTTTGAAAAAGGGTATTTTAAAGGAGAATATAATAATCCTTTATATTTAGGATTTTGTATTATTGTTGTTGCAGATTATTCTAATCCTGCTCATTTATCTTATGATATTCAACACCTTAGAATGTACGAAGGTGAGGGAATTAGTTTATTAAGAATCATGGCACGTCATAATATACCTGCTTGTACATATACATATCGTAGTTATCCTGATGATTTTTTAAATTATCGTTATGGAAAAGAAAATCCTAATTATAAATATCTTAGAGAAACACTAAAACATTGGTCAGTTCATATCTGGGAAGACTACTGTAGTTATTTAATGTCTGGTGATGGTCAAAGGATGTTTTATGATTATTGTAAAAAAATAAATTCTGTTAAAAAAGAAGTTAAAGCTACTGTAGAAAAAGGTGATAAACCTCTAGTTTTAACAGAAGGAGAAACTGATCCAATTTATATTAAAACCGCTTTAGAATTGTTAGGGGAAAAAGAAATTTTAGTACAAGTTGATATTGAATGGGTAGGAATTTCTATAGATCAAGGAAAAAGTATAAACACTGGTGAAAGCGGTTTAAAAAATACTGGAGATGTTTTACTTTCTAACCCTAAATTTTTAACTAGGAAAGTATTACTATTATATGATTGTGATACTAGGAAACCTAATGAAGACCATGATAACTTGAAAATTAGGACAATACCTGAACAAAAGAATCGAAAGTTTAAAAAAGGTATTGAAAATCTATTTCCTGATCATGTATATGATGATTTATCTATTGATACTTTATTGAAAGAAAAATTTTATCCACTAAAAACTAAATCTGGAGATTATGGAGAAGAAAACCAAATTCAAGAATTTCAAAAAATGAAATTTTGTAAATGGATATGTGAAGAAAGAAGAAAGGCTGATGATTTTGTTGATTTTAAGTTCATCATTGATTTTATCAAAGATTGTTTAGGAACAGTTACCTATTAAACCTATAATTAATGTTGGGTTTCATTTTATTCAACCCAACCTACATCAAAATTACGCCACTTTCAAAAAGTTTCCTAAAACTGGCGGTTCAGGAAGAGGTTTACCATCTGCTAAACATGATTCAATCAACATTTCTAACACTTCCTGGGCATTTTTAAATGCTTCCTCATAAGTTTCCCCATGAGTACAAGGTTGCATTATATTAGTAAAATCAGGTAGTAAAACTACATAATGTCGTCATGATAAACCCGAACGCTCGATACCTGTAATAGATTTGCGGCTAACTTACCTAATCGTTTGCTTAACACAAACTCTTTAACTATGTCACTTTCTTGCCACATTAGCTCCATGCTGCTAAATTTTCGATTTGGATC
>JBJTTJ010000121.1:0-33623 GCA_046080125.1 Cuspidothrix sp. | reverse complement strand
TCGCCACGTACAATGAGAGCACCGGACATACCACTGCCTACTTGGAGTGCACTTGAACCATGTAGATGGGGGTGATACCAAAATGTACCGGCAGGATGGTCAGAGGGAATGTTGTATTCATATTGGAATGTAACTCCAGGTTTAACCACTGACAGCACATTGTCACTATTGCCGGCTGGACTAATCCATAAACCATGGGAATGCAAATTTGTGATGTTGTAGTTATTGCAATTAAGTTCATTCTCTTCAGGCTTACCTTTTTTGTCGTCACAGTTCTGAGAGAATGTCTTAGGTAGTTTGTTTGCTAGGTTGACTCGCACTGTGTTACCTGGCTGAACCTCGATGGTTGGTCCGACAAATTCAATTTCAGTATTGATAGCCTTGTTATTCAATTTATCCGTGTCAACATAGCTACGCAACTTCACCAAGTCATACTTATTTGTTTTCGGATTGTAGATTGTCCCTTCAACATATTTGACATCAAGATTAAAATCAACATGACCTGGCTGTATGTCGCTTTTCAACTGGGGGGGTTTTCAAATGTGTGTTCTGGTGATTCTGCTTGTACAGGTTGCGGTGAGAATATGATCAATAGCGATAGAAAAGCCGTGAAAGCGACTATTTTCCAGGCTTTAATTAAGTTTGGATAACGAGGTTTGCACTTAGACATTGTGAGAATTTCCTAATTTTTTATGGCTTTACTCTCAAGAAACAAGAGATAAATAGATAGAATTACTGATGCTTTTTGGATCATTTAGGATGCGATCGCTCTTTCGCTGAATAATGTCGGTTACTTAACCACAAGTAATCTTTAATACCTGCCTTACTGCTTAAGGTGACAACTTCTACAACCCGTCATAATAGTAATCATGTACAAGTGTAGTTGTCAACACTTTTCTCATTTGTTTTTGTTTACTTCCGTTGCTATAGGATTTGCTCAACAAATCGAAAATGAGTAATTTTATTTAAAATATCAATAGACATCTGGTGGTAATGAAATGTACAGATCAATTTGCCCAGTTCCAAGATAAAGGGAGACAATGATCGTTGAACTTTGGACTACCATATCTAAATATGTAAAGTTCTGTAACAAGATTTAATATTTCTGCAAAATTCCATGTCGAGGACTAAATAACAAAGCTAAAGTAAATAGACTGGAAACTACTAATACAATCGCCGGACCAGAGGGTAAATTATAAAAGTAGCTGAGATACATTCCGCTAATACTAGAAATCACCCCAATTACCGCCCCTAAAATCATTACTTGATGCAACCTTTTTACCAATAAATAAGCAGTTGCACCGGGAGTAATTAAAAGTGATAATACTAAAATCACTCCCACAGCTTTCATACTAGCAACAATTGTTAAGGCAATTAACAACATCAAACCAAAGTTTAAACGATTAACTGGTAAACCAGCAGCTTGTGCACCTAAAGGGTCAAAGGTGTAAAATAAAAGTTCTTTATATAAGAGGAAAATCATTATTAAAACACAGGCTGAAATAATAGCTGTGTCTCTTACTTCGTCACCAGTTACGCCCAAAATATTACCAAAAAGAAAATGATTCAAGTCAATTTTATTATCTTTTTGAATCATGGTAATTAAGGTGACACCCAGGGCAAAAAAGGCTGAAAAAACTATACCCATGGCTGCATCTTCTTTGATGGGAGATCGGGTTTTAATTATTGCTATGGCCATTGTACTCAAAACACCAGCAATGAACGCCCCTACAAAGATATTAGCACCGATCATAAAGGCGATCGCTAGTCCTGGTAATACTGAATGACTAATAGCATCACCCAGTAATGCTAGGCGTTGTACCATCAAATAACTACCAACAATGGCACACAATAATCCCACTAATATGGCGATGATTAAGGAACGCTGCATGAAGCCATATTGTAACGGTTCTATTAATGTTTGAAGCATAGATAAAAATCAACCACAAAGGCAGATAGAAAAAAACAGCAAATAGTTGGTAAATGAAAGCAGAAAACAAGGAAAAAATTTCTTAATTCTTAATTCTTAACTCCTGAAATTCTGATTTCCTGAATTATTCTATATTAGACATCTCCAAAAATTAAATAGGCGTGGGTTAAAACCTCTATGGAGACATTCTATAGAACGTCTCTACAATTTTTATCGGAGATGTCTATTATGCTACGTCAGAAAAGTATACCACCTTGCCACCATAAGCACGATTTAAGTTTTCTGCTGTTAATACCTGTTGGCGTGAACCTATAGCAATTAATTCACAATTTAGTAAGATTAAATCATCAAAATGGGTGATTGATTCGCCTAAATCATGATTAACTACTAAAACAATTTTATTATTTTTTGCTAGTTCTTGAAAGATTTCAAAAATGATAGCTTGAGTTTTTTGATCTATCCCCACAAAAGGTTCATCAAAACAAAAAATTTCCGCTTCTTGTGTTAACGCCCTGGCTAAAAATACCCGTTGTTGTTGTCCTCCTGAAAGTTCACCAATGGGACGATTTTTTAATTCTTCTATTCCCACTCTTGCTAATGCTTGTTTAGCTATTTGGCGACTAACTGTAGAGAAACTACGTAACCATCCTGTTTTTTTGACACGCCCCATCATCACCACATCCCACACCGTAGCGGGATAATTCCAGTCAATTTGGCTACGTTGGGGTACATAAGCAACTTTTTCTAGTTGCTGCATTAAAGGCTGATTTTTATATAAAACCTGACCACTATTTATGGGAACTAGTCCCAAAATAGCTTTCATTAATGTACTTTTACCCGCACCATTAGGTCCAAAAATGCCTGTGATTTTTCCTGGCTTAATTATACAGTTAACATCTCTTAATGCCTCTTGTGTGCGATAATATACACCTACATGAGTAATATTAATACTTGTTAAGAAATTCATATCAATGGGTTTAGTAGCTTGTGTAAGTATATCTACTTGATTCTTGGGAGATAGACTAAATTTTTGGTAAAAAGAAACGTTTTGCATAACTCTAGTTAAAATACTTATTTTTGAGTTTACTATAAAAATGAGAGAAATATGAAAATTTCTACAATTAGAGGTCACAATATAAATGAAACTAATACTTAATTCCCTTTGCCTAGGAATATTCTTATCTTTGTCCTTAATGGGTTGTACTTCCAACTCCCAAAATCGGGCAAATACTCAGCCACAAGTTGTAGTAACAAGTACCATTATTGCTAATTTAGCTGAGGAAATTGGCGGGGAAGAAGTACAAATTACGGGTATTCTCAAACCAGGTGCGGACCCTCACGTATATGAACCAATACCCGCAGATAGTCGAGTTTTAGAAAAAGCTAACTTGATTTTGTATAACGGTTACAATTTAGAACCGGGATTGATTAAGTTAATGAATGCTGCCAGTGGCAAAGTCAAAAAAATCGCTGTAGGGGAGGTTATTATATCTTTAAAATTAGATAAAGGTAAAGGGCAAATTGTCCCCGATCCTCATGTTTGGGGTAGTGCAGAAAATGTTATCGCTATGGTAAAAGCGATTCAAGATAGTTTAATTGAGTTGTCACCAGAGGATAAAGAAAAATTCAGAAAAAATGCCGATAAGCTAATAGATGAATTACAACAATTACATATTTGGATTACCCAACAAATCCAAACTATTCCTCCAGATAAAAGGAAATTAATCACTACCCACGATGCTTTCCAATACTATGGAAATGCTTATAAAATAGCTATTGCTGGAACTTTAATTGGCATTAGCACAGAAGAACAACCCAGTGCTCAAACTGTGAAAAAATTAGTTGAATCAATTAAAAAAATTGGTGTTCCTGCCATATTTGCAGAAACAACAATTAACCCAGCTTTAATTAAAACCGTCGCTGACGAAGCAGAGGTAAAATTAGCACCAACGTCTCTTTATTCTGATTCCATCGGATCAAAAGGTAGTAATGGTGATACTTATATAAAAATGATGGTAGCAAATACCCGCGCTATTGTTGAAGGTTTGGGAGGAAAATACACCCCGTTTGAATTAAAGAGTAAAAAATAAGGATTAGATCAGGATTAGATCCCCGACTTCTTTAAGAATTCAGGGATTTTGTTCTTGATTCACCTATTAACTATTCCCTAACAAACTTGTTTACGAGTTGATTCGGTGTCTATGGGTTTAATCAGAAATAACTTGAACATATACCAAAAAATCATGAACACCAAGGGAATTTTTTGGAAAAATTTCACGATTCCCCAATCATTGACTTTATTGAGATCAATTATCTTCTGATTGTAGACTGCACATTGTTCTAAATACCAAAAGAAATAGGGATGATTTGTATTTAAAATCAAAGGAAATGCCCTTGCTGAGGTTTTGTTTGTTTCCTCAATTACCTGAGTATTGTATTTGCGGGGATGAATACCTAATATTTCATAGAAATTGGCCCGCTCAAATACTGTCATGGTGTGAGTTGCAAATACAGTTAAGAGGAAAAACCGCACCCATAACCGAGATCTCCAATTATTCCATAACTGAGGTTGAGAACGTAACAAAGCTTTGAAAAAATCACCGTGTCTATTCTCATCTTGACACCAGCTTTCAAACTTGCGAAATAATGGATAAAACTGGAATTCTGGATGTTTTTCGATATGGCGAAATACTAAAATGTAACGCCAATAACCGATTTTTTCTGATAGGTAAACTGTGTAAATAACCCACTCAATGGGGAAAAATGTATAGGTACGATTTTTAGTCAGATAACTCAAGTCAAGGGAAAGGTTAAAATCTGCCATTGACTTATTTAAAAATCCCGCATGACGGGCTTCATCTCGTGCTAAATAACCAAATGCTTCCGATAGCAAGGGGTTACTATCTTTAAGACGACGAGATAATTCTTTAAACAGTAAAAAACCGGAAAACTCCGAAGTACAAGAACGTTCTAAAAAATCAATAAAAGCAAGTCTTTTTTCACCAACAATGTGATCCCAACCTTGCTTAAATTCATCATCTCGCACAAAGTGATGACGGTTATAATCTGCCTTGAGTTCGTCAATTATTGCCCTTAATTCAGTTTCATACCCAGAAATATCCATTTTGCCCACTGTATCAAAATCAGTGGTATAAAATCGGGGTGTTAATAATGTTTCTTGAACTGGTACTTTGACACCTGATTTCTGTAACTCAACTGGTGGTTTATCCAACGACTTAACCATAAGTATTCCCTTTGCCATTATCTGCCTTAAAATTATATAAGCATAAATATTTGTTATTAGTCATCAGTTAAATTATTGAAACTAATTCTTACAAGATTACTGAATTATCTGAAATTTTCGCAAGTCAAAATACCTATTTACTAACCAAATGTATTAGACATCTCCAGAAATTAAATATGCGTGGGTTGAAACCTCTGTAGAGACGTTCTATGGAATGTTTCTAAAATTTTTCTTGGAGAAGTCAATTTATGAAACCATAAATAAATATGAATATCTCTATAGTTATACAAAGAATAATAGTTAAATAATTATGGGAGTCATAAAAATAGCTGCAATGTGCATCGGTAGTAATTTGTGCTGGATAAATTATGCCCTGCAAAAATTATGTAACTAGAATAGCATTTTTCTTTGATTATATCGGCTGAGGATTGATAAACAAGTCGGTCAATTTAGAGAAATGTAATCTGTAAACAATAAGGAAGTAACCATGAGTAATAATTTGGCGATGAAATTGCGTCTGGGAACACAACAAGCACATACAGATTCAGAAAATATGGGCTTTATGAAGTGTTTTGTCAAAGGCGTTGTAGACAAAAATAGTTTTATTCAACTGTTGAGTAATTTCTATTTTGTTTACAGTGAACTAGAGGCAGCAATTGAAAAACACAAACAGCATCCTGTGATTAGTTTGATTTATTTTCCTGAACTAAATCGCCAATCTTTCCTAGAACAAGATATGTTATTTTATTATGGGAATCAATGGCATAAGTCCATTATACCTTCACCTGCTGCTCAAGCTTATATTGCCCGGATTCAACAAATTTCTGCCCATAAACCCACATTATTGTTAGCTCATTCCTATACTCGTTATTTGGGTGATCTTTCTGGTGGACAAATGCTACAAAAAATTGCTCAATCAGCTTTACAACTTTCTGGATATGAAGGAACTTCCTTTTACAATTTCCAGCAAATTCCAGATAAACAGGCTTTTAAAGAAAAGTATCGTCAAGCATTAGATAAAGTTCCAGTTGATGATACAACTACCGATAAAATTGTAGCGGAAGCTAACCATGCTTTCAAACTCAATATGCAAATGCTTCAAGAGTTAGAAAGCATTTTAATACAAACCATGGGTCGCGCCACTGACAATGATTTAGGACACAATCAATAAAAGAGGTCGGGGATTTATATATTCTATTTGCTAAATCCTCAATTACAACAAGTGCAATTATTCCCAAATATAAGGACATATACTCACATCTATTGGAGGCTTTAATGGTTTTTCTATTACCTGGCGTTAAGTTTGATTTTGATCTAATTCAAAAGTATGATACTCGCGCTCCCAGATACACCAGTTACCCACCAGCAACAGAATTAACTGAAAATTTCACTGCTACAGATTTCCAAGGGGCAATTACCGCTTCTAATCAAAGAAAAACTCCCCTATCTTTGTATTTCCATATTCCTTTTTGCCAAAGTTCTTGTTATTTCTGCGGTTGCAATACGGTAATTACTAATAACAAGAATATGGCTATACCATATTTAGAACATTTACAACAGGAGATCAAAAATACTTCAGCTTTAATTGATCGTGATCGCCAGGTACTTCAGATTCATTGGGGTGGAGGTACACCAAATTATTTGGAACTTGATCAAGTGAAATTTCTGTGGAAAAATATTACCCGTAATTTTCAAATTGCTTCGGATGCAGAAGTATCTATTGAAATTAATCCCCGGTATGTAAATAGAGATTATATCTTATTTTTGAGGGAGATTGGTTTTAATCGGATTAGTTTTGGGATTCAAGATTTTAATCCAGAAGTACAAAAAGCAGTGAATCGCATTCAACCAGAAGCACTACTTTTTGATGTGATGGGTTGGATTAAGGAGGCTGAATTTGATAGTGTAAATGTGGACTTAATTTATGGTTTACCTTATCAAACTCTAGAAACTTTTAGGGCAACATTACACAAGACAATGACTTTAAATGCTGATAGAATTGTCGTGTTTAATTTTGCCTATGTTCCCTGGATTAAGCCAGCACAAAAAATGATTCCCCAGACTGCATTACCGGCAGCGCGAGAAAAGTTAGATATTCTGAAAATGACGATTGAGGAATTAACTAATAATGAGTATCTATTTATTGGAATGGATCATTTTGCTAAAAATAATAATGAATTAGCGATCGCTCAACGTCATGGTACACTAAAACGTAATTTCCAAGGTTATACTACCCACGCAGAAACAGAATTATTTGGTTTCGGTGCTACATCTATTAGTATGTTAGAAGATGCCTATGCCCAAAATTATAAGGAATTAAAGGATTATTACAAAGCGGTAGCAGCAGGTGTAATTCCTACCAGTAAAGGTATTAAACTCACTCATGATGATATTATTAGAAGAGATGTAATTATGTCAATTATGTCTCATTTTCGACTAGATAAATCAGAGATTGAGCAGAAATATCATATCAATTTTGATCAATATTTCAGCTACGAAGTCCAAGAATTACAACCACTCCAAAATGATGGATTAGTGAATGTATTTGCTGATGAAATTCACATTACTGATATTGGCAGATTATTAGTGAGAAATATTGCCGTTCTTTTCGATACTCATACAAGAACCAGAGAAACAAAATTCTCTCGCGCTATTTAATTTATTTAGCATTGGTATGTAGTTAGAGTTTATGGCAATAATCTAACTACATGACTATTGCTGAACAGATTTATGCGATCGCTCAAACTCTTCCTCAAGATCAAGCTGATGAGATTCTGACTTTTGCTGAATTTATCCGTGCTAAACATCTCAATGCTAACCAAACTGTTAAAAATCTTGACCAGTTACCTTGGTCAGAATTAGTTTATTCACTTGCTGGAACTTGGAAAGATGACTTTCCCACTTTAGAAGAAATTCGCGCTGAATCAGGACAAGACATCTTGCGGTAGAGCCTTTAGATGTACGTTTTGGATACTAACACCCTGATTTATTATTTCAAGGGTCAAGGAAAAGTTGCTAAAAATCTTGCTAATGTCTCTGCTCAAGAAATTAGTATTCCTACGATTTGAGAGAACTAAGAAAAGATCAAGCATTCAGAAACCCACAGAATTTATTAATGAGTGTTAAGCACAGCTTAATGGCATCTGGACACAGTGCCAATGATATCCTCAAGGCTTATCCTTACCTTGAGGAAGCAGATATTCATGAGGTACTTGTCTATAGCTATTACCCTTTTCCCAATTCCTGAGCGCGTTCTTTCGAGGCTTTGACCGCTTCAATCACAGCAGAACGAAACCCCGCTTTTTCCAAGGCACTGACACCGGTAATGGTTGTACCACCGGGACTGGTAACTCTATCTTTAAGTTCGGCGGGGTGGATTTTTGTTTCTTGTATTAGTGTAGCCGTTCCTAAAACTGTTTGTACAGCTAGTTGTTTAGCGATCGCTCTGGGTAAACCCACTGCCACACCCCCATCAGCCAAAGCTTCGATCATCAATGCCACATAAGCAGGCCCACTACCAGATAATCCTGTGACTGCATCCATCAGCGTTTCTGGGACTTCCACCACTTCTCCCACAGCAGTAAAAATCTGCTCTGCTATTTGTTTATGACTGGCATCAGTGTAAGCACCCAGAGAAATCGCCGTTACTCCTGCCCCCACAGTTGCCGGAGTATTAGGCATAGCGCGAACTACAGGCATTTGCGCAAAGGCAGCTTCTAATTGTTTTAAAGTTATACCTGCTAGTATAGAAATAATCAAGGGTGGATTTTGCTGAGGTAATATATCTATCAATTCTTGAGTAACAGCCGTAAATATTTGGGGTTTAACCGCCAACATGATGGTTTCCTCAGACTCCCCTAAAACTAAACTATTATCTGTAGTCACAACTACTTGATATTGTGCTTCTAAATAGCTCCGGCGTTCAGCCTGGGGTTCACTGACAATAATTTCTGATGCTTGATAAATACCACTGACGATAAGGCGGGATAATAGAGCTTCTCCCATTACCCCACCGCCAATTAAGCCAAATTTTATAGTCATTTTCATTAGTCACTAGTTAATGGTCAGTTATTTATAGTTAATCATCCTTCTTCATGAATTGGGATTGAAAACTATGAACTAATGACTAATTAAACCTACTGTGCCATCCGAGTGGGTTCATTTCCCCAGGCTGGAGTTGCAGTTGTAGTGGTTGCTGGCCGTACAGGACGGGCTACTGGTTGGGCCACTTCATGAATTAAACCACTCTGAGTGCTAACTTGCACGCAACTGGGGGTGAACAAGAAGATACTTTCACCAATTCGTTCTTGATGCCCATCTAAAGCGTAAGTACCACCAGCAACAAAGTCAACAGCACGTTGAGCTTGATCGGGATCCATAATTGTCAAGTTCAATACTACTGATTTGCGTTCGCGTAATGCTTGAATTGCTTGGGGCATTTCTTCAAACGTGCGAGGTTCGAGGACTAGAACCTCGGAGATACCATTAATTGCACCTGGCATACCAATAACATTATTCATAGGTTTGGATACTGTTGCTGCTACTTCTTCTGTACCTGTTGATGGATTTTCCCGCCAGCGACGATTTCCAGGACTGGTTTCCTGTTGGGGTGCTGGTTGGGAAATTTCTTGTTGATAGCCATTGTGATAGGAATCGGCTGTATCAGCTTCTTCCTCGTAATATTCGTATTCTACCTGCTCATTTAAGCCAACAAAGTCCCTGAGTTTAGAAAATATATTGCTCATGTTGTACGCTCCCGGATTAAAATTCCCCTAATTTCCCTGACTATTAAGTTACCTTTATTTACTTGTTAGCCAGTAGTCATAATCATAGTAGATGTTTGACGTAGCAATTGTACTACTGAATTTAAGCCTGAGTATCAGTTATCAGTAATCAACAAATATTTATGGTAATGCCCGCACATTAACCAAATTGTAACAATGAGTCAAGATTATATCCTAATCACTGTTAAGGGCAAGGGTGGTCTCACCCCTTTTTTTAGATTAATGATACTGGCGAGGGTATTATATTTTTTAACAATTATCAATAGCTGACCAGATAAATTCTCAAATTATGATCTATCACTATAGCTACAGTCCTAATTAAGATCGTTGACCAAATAAAATTGTACCTAATCTTACCATAGTTGCTCCTGCCTCTACTGCCAATAGGTAATCCCCGGACATACCCATTGATAATTGCTCCATTGTCATATTTGACCAGTTTTGCCTCTGAATTGTTTGTGCTAATTCATAAGTACGATGAAACACGGATAAGATATCCTTATCTTTGAGACCTAGTGGTGGAATTGTCATCAAACCTTGAATTTGTAAATTTTGACATTGATTAAGTGCTTCTAAGTCCGCTAATAATTCGGGAATCATCCAACCAGATTTATTAGGATCGGTGAGAATTTTGACTTGTAAGCAGACATTCGGGGACAAATCTAACTCTTGCGCTAGAGTATTTAAGCGTTGTGCCAGAGGTAAGCTATCAACAGAGTGAATCCAGGAGAATAATTCTAAAGCCTTTTTCGCCTTATTAGTTTGTAGATGCCCAATGAAGTGCCAGGTAATATCCGGTAAATCTTGTAACTCGGTTTGTTTGCTGGCGGCTTCTTGGATACGACTTTCGGCAAAATCACGAAGTCCTGCGGCATAAGCTTCCCGGATCAAGTCGGTAGATACTCTTTTTGTTACAGCAATCAACCTCACTGTAGATGGGAGTGAGATCTGAATTTGAGTAACTTTATCGCTGATAGAACTACTCATTGGAAAGTCCGTTGGAAAACACCTTGAAGCTGTTCGTACTCTTGGGATGTGCCACTGCGGCGTAAAGTACGTAAGCGATTTTCTAGCATCATTCTCGCTTCAGTGCGGCCAATAGGCTGAAATTTCAGGGCTTTAAGTTCAGTTGTGACTAAAAAAAATAAACGTTGGGCATAGAGTGTGGTAAACAGATCCTGGTTCTCATCAACCATACAGATCCTATAGAGTAAACCCCAAGTTGGATGATTTATGTAAGTTTCTGAGTTTTCTGGATTCATTTCATAGTCAAGGTTGGGGGTATATATAGCTTGCGATCGCAATTCACTAACATTCAGACTATAGTAAATCCTTTCCGCCAAAATTTCATTGACGGCGCAAAACTAAGGATTTTATTTAGATTTTCCCATGGAGAATGGTTGTTGCACAAGCTTCTTTCCATCCTGCCACAATTCTCTCCCAACGGCGCAAAAATGGACATTTATCTAGCCGGCATATAGGAGGTAGGAGTTTAGAAGTGAGGAGGAATGAAGAAGAAATTTCTCTGCACCTCTTACCTCTTCCCCTACTACCGGTGCTTGAGAGATGGAAAATTTTTGCCACCTAGTTGAATTTGTCCAGTTACACATCCAGATTTTAACCTAGTAACTAAATATTCCATATCACTGGCAATAAAATTTGTACCATGATCTGGTTCTACTAAGCTAATTAAATTCACATTATTTATTCTTTGATTGCCTAAATTAGCAATTTCTAAAAAATTGAAAACTCCAGACTCATACGTACCACAGGGAACAGAAGGATTATCTACCCCAAGACAATATTCATTTTCTCTAAACCAAGCAAAATCAGGATAGCCATGAAAGTGAACAATTGGCGCACCATTAGCAATTAATTCTGGTGTGTATAAGGCCGCAGCCAGACTAATAGCCAGCATCACATAAATATCATAGGAAGGTTTGATATCTGATTTTTTGGCATCACTTCCTAATGGTAATTGCAAATATAATTTATCTTGTAAACCGATTCTGAGAATATCAGCATCAATTTTTAAATCTGTTTTATTTGCGCCAGAACGAGAACTCAATAGCCAAATATCCGGTATTTGCTTAAATTGATTTTCGCCATTGATATTCAGTTTAATATAACGTCTACCTTGCTCATTTTGGCGCAATTCATAACTACTAAATCCCACTACAGGTGACAATTTTTCCCATTCATCACTTGTGATTTCTTGTTTACCCACATAATGAGGAGGTTCAGCATAAGCAACAAAACCATAGGATACTCCTGTTCTACCATTGACAATTACATCAACAATATCTCGATGGGATTTTCTTTTAATAACTTCATCTAACTTAAAGCCGGAAGGAAATAAACCTGTAGATGCTAAGTCTTGCCCTAGTTTTGCTAATTTCACCGCGTAGTTTGATAAGTGAGGATTATATTCTCCTACTTCAAAACGACTAATTAATAAAGGAGTAATGGGGACAAAAATTTTCGGAATTAGTGATTTTAAAGCAAAATCTTCAATTTCATCTTGATCAAAAATAGAATCAGAAAGATTCATATTAAGAATAGAAAATCTTTCCTCAGATACACCAATGACAATCTCTGAAAAAGTTTTTACTAATGTATTAATACCCAAACGGATTTTTTCTGAGTAAGGTGTAACTGGACTCACAAATTTATCATCTATATCAGTAATAATTACCACTTGTGTATTAGTAGGATCTTCCACATACTTAGCAGCGTGATCTTCAGCCCAGCTACTCAATTTAGCAATTTGTATCACAGACATTTGCTGTTTTTCTTTCAGCCATGTATAGGATAAATTATACCAATTTTCTGCTATAAATATTCCTATTTTTCTTAACCATGAATTTGGTCTTTCCACATCTATTACAGCATCAATATCGGCTCTAACTCCGTGCATTTTTAAGGATTTATCCCAGTTTACAAGAGGAATTTTAATAGTATGTTTTAATTCTGTTGTCGCTTCTCTCCAAGGAATTACTTTCACACCATGCTTTTGCAAATAAAAGATTAATTTTTGGCGAAATATAATAATAGCTTTATTTTGATAAAAATCAGGTAAAGGTCTAAAAGTAACTTTCAAATTTTCAGCCATGAATTGAGGATTAATAATTGGTATTTGATATGCTTCCCCAGAAAATCCCCCAATTAACCTACCAATGGTCTGTAAACTAATACCTTGAATTAAAGGTTCACCAGCATAGTTATTATTAACAGTCATTTCCTGAATTAAGGCTAAAATATCTTCTTTATGGGCGGATATTTCTACTTGTATCTCTGGAGTAATTACACCCTTGGGAGAACGAATATTCAGCTTGCTATTTTCTGACCAGAATAATACACCTTGTTGAGTAAGTTTTGCTAAAATTTCTGCTGCGCTCATAAGAAAATTTCCTGTATTTAAAATAGTTTAAGAATCAGAATTTAGGAAAGAGGACACCTAGCTAAATTAGATAGTCCTAATCTAGCAAAGTGTCCCAATAATCAAGGAGGAAAAACTGCATAGTCAGTAATTAAACAGAATTTGTAGAGGTTATATCTGGATAATCTCTGACTGGGAATTTTCTAATTCTTCAGATAATCTGAGAGAAAGTTCTTCAATAGTGGGATAATACCACAGATGAATTAATGATAATTTGAATCCCAAAAGCTTTTCAGCTTTACTGGCGATAACTATGGTTTGTGCTGAGTCTAAACCGTAACTATCTAAAGGTTCACGAATATTTATTTCTTCTGGGTCTAGTCCCAGTAAAGAGGAAATTTCTGCAACTAACCAAGCTTGAATTTTAGTGGCGTTCTCTTGGTTATGAGGTTGATAATTAATAAGATTTTTATTCATCTATGTCACTCCAAATATTAATTGATAAGCGGAGGCTTTCGTGATCAAATTTATACAATTATCTACAATCTTATCCATAATTTGCCGATGCAAAGAAGGTTGAGAAAATACAAAATTCAGTATCATTCTTTCCTGAAAAGTAGCAGCGTGAACAATAAACATTCCTGCATATAAAGCATGAGAACCAACAAAACTAATTTCTTCTAGCTCCAATTCCCCGTATCTATGGGGTATATTAACTTTACCCACATTAGAAACTGAAACTGTAGCAGATACTTGATTGGGGAATAGCAAAGAAAAATTTATGAGACTTTTGGCTAAAAAAACCATTTGAAAAGTTTCGCCTTGCTTAATTTTTTTATTGAGAGTATGCTTTACTTTTCGCGCTAGTTCCCAAAAAGAAGTATGATTAGTAATTTGATAAAATGTCATCAAGGAAGCAGCTAGAACTGTCATATTCTCTTGACTAATTTCTGGTTGTAACCGTCTTCTTAAATCAAGATATGATAAACAACTAAGGCGACAATTATTTTCATTAGTTTTAATAATTTCCTGGTAAACTGTTAAGATTAGTGCCGCACATAAAGCACTTTGGACTGTAGTATTTTCCTGTTTGCATTCCCGTATGAACTGTTTGGTTAGTTCTTGGCTAAGTTCTCTATGAATAATTTCACAACGGCGTTGAGAAATAGGAACATATTTTTCTACTCTTAATGTTTTTGGTTGATGCCAATATTTTTGAAATGCAATATTTAATAATAAAGCAATTCTACCTAGTTTGCTTTTAAAACTATTTGTCCATCTGGGTAATAGTTTTTCAACAGGTGGGAGAAATTCTAAAGTTGTGATAGCCTGAATCGGCTCACCAGCTTTGATTTTTTCACAATATGTTAAAATTTCTGAATGTAGTTGGATACTAGATAAACCATCGCTAATAGCATGATGTATAGTTATAATTAGATAATTGATATTCTGCTGATTTGCTATTTTCACAAATACAACTCTGAGCAGATATTTACTACTATCAATTACCTGATTCATTTCTGCATTAACGACTGCTTCCCATTCCTGACTTTCCCTAATATTAACAACTTCTAAAGGCAGTTTTCCTGTATCTTTAGACTGATAATAGCAGGAATTTTTAGAGTTAACAATGTGAGAACTAAGCGCGGGATGACGATATTGAATAATATCTAGAGACTGTCTGAGAACTGTTTCTTCAAGATGTCCTTGAATCCGACTAATAGTTACTAAATTCCATGTTTTAGCACGTTGATTCAGGATTTCCATGGTTTCTTCTAGCTGTCCTAATTTTCTATTTATAGCCATATTTATCACCTTTGTTAGTAGTGAGGGATTTATCCCTCACTTGCATATAAATCTAATTTGACTTGTTTATGTTGTGGGCATAATTATAATTGTATTTTAATAATTAACCACAGCATATTGGTAGAGTGCGTCAGATATCAATAATCTGTTTATTTGCAAGATTTATGCAGTTTGACACACCCTACAACAGATTTTTAGTGTGACACTTACGTAAGTCGTATTGATAATTAACCACAGAGGTGAGGAGAACCCAGAGAAAGAGTTTTTATAGTGCTGATGTGGTAATTACAAGCTTTGGGGATGATATTGACTAAATTCTTCTGGCATTTGTAAGCCTTGAATTTTTAAGTTTTGAATGCGATATAAATATGCTGCTCCTGTCATAATCTCATCAGCTACATTAACTACTCGACGATTATTAACATCGGCTAAATAAGAACCACGTACCCAATTATTAAAGCTTCCTATAGCTGGTCCACACCAAATTTGATAATCAATTTCTCGACTTTTTTCTCCAGTATTTGACCATCGGGAAGATAGTCCTAAATACCAGCGAAATATTAATGCCATTTTTAGCTTAGGATTGTTAGCTGCTTTACTTAATTTTTCGGGGTTACGTTGGCATAAATAAGCAGATGTTTCTTGCCAAATTTCGGTAATTGTTTTTCGGAAAATTTGGTTTTCTAGCTTTTCTATTTCATCTGGAGGAATTTCGCTGATTGAATTATAGTTTTTATATAATTCCCATAGTTTTTGGGCGCGAAGTGGGAAGAGAGTTCCTTTTTTCAGGACTTGCAGTT
This sequence comes from Cuspidothrix sp., assembly GCA_046080125.1. Taxonomy (GTDB): domain Bacteria; phylum Cyanobacteriota; class Cyanobacteriia; order Cyanobacteriales; family Nostocaceae; genus Cuspidothrix. The sequence goes on along the minus strand of JBJTTJ010000121.1, from coordinate 17,680 downwards.
TTACTCCCATTTCAAACATATCTGCTGCTGGTGCCATCATCACATCTGTCATTTCTGCTTCTGCTAGTAACTTTTTTGTATATGCAGAAGTCCCAGCTTCTAAGCAAGATTGATTAATAGAACCTGTAACAATATATGCCGCACCCATCATAAAAGCTGCTAATGCTGATTGAGGTGTAGAAATTCCCCCAGCAACACCAATTCTTACAGGTTTTTCATAACCATATTTGCGTTGAATTTCGTCTCTTAATTCTAGGATAGAAGGTAATAAACAAACTAGAGGACGATTATCTGTATGTCCACCTGAATCTGCTTCTATGGTAATATCATCAGCTAAAGGAATTTTCTGGGCAAGATTAGCTTGCAATTCACTAATTAAACCCTTTTCAACCAATTGTTTAATGATTTTTATGGGTGCGGGTTGAAGAAATTTAGTGGCAACTTCTCGACGAGAAACCTTAGCCATGATTTTATTATTGATTTCGATTTCATTAGCTGAATTTAAACTTAATCCAGCTGCCCGATAGTAGACTATATTATCACTCAAATCTAAGAATGCAGAAGCTTCAATTATCCTGACCTGATGCTGTAAATACAAATCAATCAAACGGCGTTCTATAGCAGGTTCACTAGGACTATGAAGTAAGTTAAAAGCATAGGGTTTGTTATGTAAAACTCCTTGAATTTTATGAATTGCTGTTTCTACTCGATGAAGAGATAAACCTCCCGCACCAAAGGAGCTTAAAATATTAGCTTTCCCTAGGGTAATTACCATTTCTTCAGATGCAATACCTTGAGCCATCGCTCCAGTTACATAAGCATATTTTACACCATAAAACTCTAGGAAATTCGGATCACCTAATTGATTTAATGCTATGCTAGGAACAGATAGAACCATTTCTAAATCTTGGTTTTTACCATTAGCAGTATATAATAAATTTCCTTGATTAGTAATGCCAATTTCTCCTTGTTTTTTGAGAATAAAACAAGGTAAATTCAAATTCATCAGTTTGTTTTTAATATTTTCCCTATCAAAAGATACAGTAGTTAAATCACCTTGCCATCTCTGATAATTATTATTCATTGAATGAGAAAAATTAAGTTTCTGTGGTAACTTATTTGTTAAATTATTCATGTTATTCAATCCTCTATAAAGTAAGTAAATGAGAACAAATCACAGTAGATTAAGCAGTTCTTAGTCAGGACTTGAGTCCTTCCATAAGGAATAAATTCCTCAGTTCTTAGTCAGGACTTGAGTCCTAGCATGAGGAATAAATTCCTCACTACAAACTTTATAAATTTATTTTTCTTGTTTGGCCTCTATAACCATTTTTTTGTACACATCTAATTGTTGCTGGAGAAATAAACTCAGCTGTTGCAGTGATGTTTGCCGAGATTGTAATAAAAATCCATGTGCTTTTGATAAACGGGTATTGTTATCATTTAAACTTTGATAATTAGGAATGGATTTCATTTTCTGTTCATAATTTAATAATGAATCATTTTGCAGAAATAATTGATTTTTGTAATTTCTATCTTGGTTAACTTTACTCTCTGGAAGAGAGTATAAAGGTGATAAATCCAACTCAACTCGATGACTGAAAAGTTTAGCCAATGCTTTAATAATAGAGGTATAATCATCTACACCTCGTCTATTGACAGATACAGTTAGATGTTGTTTATTTTTGAGAATTTCGCCAATCCAACGGCTACAATTACTACCAACACCAACCTCAATGAAGATTCTAATATTATCATTATAAACATGATTGACTAAGCGAGGAAAATCTAATTGATGACAAAGAGATTTAGCAATATTTTTAGCTATTAAATGACTATCAAGTGTGATAGGTAAATAATCAGCAGCCGAATAGAAAATTGTATCTGAATTTACTTGAGTTGGCAAGGTATTAACTTTCACTAATTCATCATATTCAGAGTGCATCGGTTCACAATGAATTACATGATTAATTGATGTAGGAAAAGCATCACAATTTAAGGCTTGAATAACTTTTTGACAAGTTTGAGTTTCACCAGCAATAACTACTTCTTGGGGTGTATTAATTAGAGGTATATAAACCCGTTGTTCATTTTTTATCACTTCTTCCACTTCAGAATGTGAACACATTAAAATGTAGTTACTCCAAAATTCTTCGCCTCTACCTTCATGAATTAAAGGTAATCCCCAATGCTGACGAACTGCATTTTTTGGTCCAGATAATTGGGTTTTAAATAGAGGGGATGAATTCAAATAATCACTGGTATTTTTAAAGCTAGTCCAGACACCTTGGGCTAACATCATGCTAGTTTCGCCTAGGCTATAACCAAAACTGTATGGTGATTTAATCTGGAAATAATTTTTAAGAATTGCTGTCATTAAGCCAGCTATACCAACTTCTGATTCCAGCATAGAAACAGGATTATCTATTAATGTTTGTTCTATGTTTTCTAGTTGTCTTTTTGATAATTTATTGATGCTACGAGGATAGATAATTTTTTCAATGTTGGCGACTCGATTATAAACGCTCCTAATGACAGTATCATCATATAATTGGGGGAAAAGACGAAAAATATTTCTTCCTAGTCCAATATAAGAAGTAAAAGAACCAGGATAAACAAAGGCTACATAACCTTTTTTTCCCTGGGGATTAACAGTAAAATAACTACCTAAAGGAGTTTGCCAATCCTTACCAGTATCAAAGGCAATATTTACTCCCTGAATTGCCCTAATTATTTCCCGTTGTAACTCCTCTAAATTTCGTGCCAGAATTGCTAAAGCGTAGGTTGTTTTTTGAGCGTCTTGATATTTTTGGAAATAATCACTAGCAAGTTGAGATAGGGAATAAGCATCTGTGATACTTTCTTGAAGTGAGTTTATTTGTGTTAATAAAGAAGAACGGTCATCAGCAGCAATAGTAAATAAATAATAGGGTGTTTCTGCTAAATATTTGCTATTACGTTCTATTTGGCTGATGTCTTCTGACAAAATTAAATGTCCATAAGTGTCATCATCTTCCATCATATTTATTGCAGCAATTCTTTTAGTCGCACCGGGTTCTAAAAACCAAGGTTTTGATTCTGTTGGTATGTAAAAAGGACTTTTACTCCACATTTGCGGTTGTTGAGGATGAAACCATTGGGGAACACCGGGAATATAGCGATGATATAAACAAAGTGCGGTTTTGATGAGGCTAAATATTCCTGCTGTAGCTTGTGTGTCACCAATATTTGCTTTAACGCTACCCAATCCACAACTCAAATTTATTTCCCCTGTTTGATAGGCTGATATTAACCCTTGAATTTCTGCTACATCTGCGTCATTAATATCGCTGGCAACTACTTCTAAATAACCAATATCTGTAGCTTGAATATCTGCTTTTTGAAATGCCTTTTGACAAACTTGGCTAATAGTTTCTGGATGACTTGGAGAGTGTTTAATCACACTCAAACTATCAATAACTGCATAGATGCAATGATTTTGTTGCTGGGCTATTTCATGCAATTGTAATACTACTGCGGCTGCACCTGATGTTTTAATAATGTCTTTGGTTTTTTGGTCATAACTTAAAGCATCTACGTCTGTATTACTTTTTATGGGGTAATTGTTATCTATACCAACAATTAAAACAGCTTCTACTTGTCTAGTATTTAATAACTTCTGACTTACATCTAATGCTGATAAAATGGACTTTTCTTCAGCAAAAAATGCTAATTCACAGAAAACATAATTAGCTAATTTAGCTGAATTTTCTGTAGCAGAAATAATAATTAATCCTAGTTTGGTTTCTGGTTTAATTTTAGCCTTTTCTAAGGCAGAATAAATAATCGTAGGACTAGGGCAAGAATCGTGAGATATAACTAGACTTTGTTGCGTTTCATAAATCAGTCGCTCAAATTGATTTAATGTTGGTGAATTATTAACAAAACAATCCATACCGATAATTGCTAATTTTTGATTTTGAGCAATTGTTTTCATCATCATTCTCCATTTTTTAGAAACTAACCACAGAGGAGTAGGGGTAATTTATGAATTACCCCTAGGGGTAAAAATATCTAATATTTTCCTATTTGATTTGGTAAAATTGTTCCTTTCGCGCCAATCATACGATTATAAATTTCTCCTTGGCGATTATAGGTAATTACATCTGTAATTACTGATGATTCAGTTTTTGATTGGACTTCACAAGTTACATAAAACGTTTCACCAAAGGGTACTTTTGCAAATTGTTCAAAGTTTTTAATCTCTGATGGCAAACATCCAGCTTGATGAAAGTGTTGTGTCCAAATCCAGAGGGAATGAATCTGAACATCTGCTATATAGGGATTGAATGTTTGCACTGGGAATTGTCCCTGTTGCTGTGGTGTTGGTTCTCCTAAACAACATTCAATGGTTATTTTACTAGGACTAGCATTTAAGACAGATTTTACGCCTTGAAAAGTAACTCCATGAAATAGACTAGCAGCATTTATTTGATAGAGTTGTTGATTAGTTTTAAGAAAATTCTCATCTTGATTAAAGTTGGGGTTTCCGTAATTTGGAGGTGTGGGAATTTCTCGCTTGAGAATTAGATTTGTGCTGAAATGATAGCGGATTTTTCCCTCTGCTGTCTTACTACTAATTTTAGCAGTAAATTCTATTTCTTGATTTTCATTTTTGGCTAGTTCTTGAATGTCTAAAAGATATTCATTTGTGATGATATCATCAAAAACTATGCCCTTTAAAACTTTGAAATTAGGAGAACTAAAAGCTGTAAATCCTGGATAAAGTTGTTCACAAGCATTAGTCATCCATAATAACCCACAGGTAGCAGGAAGTACGGGACGATTGGCGATAACATGATCCTGGAAAAATGGGTTTTTTGCTAATGTTAACTTTCGTTTAATCCGATAGGTTTTTAACTCATTTGATAAAGTTAAAGGAACATAAACTAAAGGACTACCAATCACTAATTGAACTGTGTTTTTGCTGATATTTTGGAGTTCATCAACTAATATTTGTGTTCCTGTTTCTACGGGAATAACTTCAATTCCTCTTTCTGCAAAGGCTTTTTTCAATTCTGGTGATACCATGCCACTTTCCCAAGGACCCCAGTTAATAGCCATGACATGACAATTAGGGTAATTATGCTTAATTAAATGGGCAGATTTGTTCAGGATTTCATTAGCTAGGGCATAATCTGATTGTCCCACATTCCCATAAAATCCCACTACAGAAGAAAACAAAACTAAATATTGCAATTGACTTGCTGGTACACACTGGAGGAGATTTTCTAAACCTGTAACTTTAGCTGCATAAACATTTTCAAAATCTTGAATTGATTTTTTTTCAATGCGTTTATCAGCTAAGTTTCCTGCACCATGAATTATGCCAGTTATTGCCCCAAATCGTTGAATTACATCTGCAAGTTTTGACTTTAGTAATACCATATCGGTAATATCAACACTTAGATATTCTGCTTCTCCTCCTGCTTGTTTAATAGCTTTGAGAGTATTTTGAATTTCTCTTTGTGAGCAAATATTTTGATACTTTTTCTGCACCATTATCGGTGTTGGTTTTTCTCCTTGGGCTTGAAAATTATCTAAAATTTGCTGTTTTAATTCTGCTTCATTTTCACAATTTGCTGCCCAAATTGGTTCTATTTCCAGACTAGAACGCCCTAAAAGAATAAATTTACATTGATATTCTTGGGCAAGTTTAATGACACATTGGGCTGTGATTCCTTTTGCACCGCCACTAACTAAAAATACTTGATTTTTGGTAATTTCTCCGTGAGATTTGGTATTTTTTAAAGGTGTATAATCGGCAATTAAAGTAACTCTACCTTTACCACCATACTCTACTTCTTGAATTAATAAATTGGGGTCATGAATTTCATCAAGAATGTATTTTACAGATGTTTCTACATCTAAATCTGGATTTAAGTCAATAGACCGACAAAATACATTTTCCCATTCTTGATTAATACTCTTACTAAGTCCAAACAATCCTCCTGCAATTGCACTAAATTTACAGGTTTCTCCCAATCCAAATTCTCCATCTAAATGTGCAACGTTAATAAAACAACTACGTCCAAGTTTTGCAGCTTCGTTGAGTGATTTTTTGAGATATTTGGCGATTAAGAAAACATGGAGAAGAATGGATTTATCTATTTCTAACGATGTCACTGGGTGCAGGTGAATAAATGCAGCTACAGTACCGTAATTATCAGCAATGTGTTTTAACTGTTGTTGTAAGTTCTCTTCATTCCAATCAGTTAAAACTACTCTGTTAATTCCTTCATTAACCGTGGATTGGATGCCAGGAAAACTTACAACTATAGTTTTCCAACCTTTAGCTATCAAACTCTCTGCTAATTTTTGCGTCGTATCAGAACCGTCATCAGTGATTAAGACAATGTGATTTTCAGGAAATGAAAATTCTAACCTGTCAGGTGTGATAAGTTGCTGTAATTTGGCAATACTCCGGCGGATATTTGGTTGAGATTTATTGGTTTTGATATCTACTAATTCTTGAGTTAATAACTTAGTAATTCCCTGGACTTGTTGCTGCATATAATTGGCAATTTCGCCTAAAGTTCTCAATTCTCCAATTTCTTCAGGGTTGGGTTGAGGTAAGTTGGGATATAGTTCTAATAAACCTCCTAAAATTTCGACTCGTTTGATAGAGTCAATTCCCAAATCTGCTTCCATATCCATGGAAAGTTCTAGCATCTCTACAGGATAACCTGTTTTTTCGCTGACAATTTTTAGCAAGATACGGCTTAAATCTGTGGGAATTTCTATTGGTTGTTTTTGTTCCTCAAGTTGCGGTGTAGATGCAATTGATTCGGGTTGAGGAATTGCTACTAACATTTCTGTAGCAATACATTCTGTGGATAATTCAACTATTTGATTGACAATATCTGGAACTAAAGTTTGCATATATTCTGCAATTTGTTCCAAGGTTCTTAATTGTCCTAATTCTTCAGGGTTAGGTTGAGGTAAGTTGGGATATAGTTCTAATAAACCTCCTAAAATTTCGACTCGTTTAATAGAATCAATTCCCAAATCTGCTTCCATATCCATGGAAAGTTCTAGCATTTCTACAGGATAACCTGTTTTTTCGCTGACAACGTTTAGCAAAGTTTGACTAAGGGCAGCTTTGTCTATTTTAATTGGGGTTTTGGGAACGACAGTAATCGTTTTTTCATCCTTTTCTAATTCCTCTGAAATTGGTGAAGAAACAATAATTTTCTTGTCAGCAATATCTGAAAAATGAGAATGATTTACGTAGTTAATGACTTTATTTTCTGAAGTCAATAAATGAAAATGTTGTTGCAGAAGCTGAAAATAATACTGGGTATATTCCTGTTGATATTTGAGATATTGTTCATGAATACGGAGAGTATCACCTTGATGATCATGAAAGCGCATCATGTTTCGTTCAGAATTAGAAATTGCTAATTGCTGAGTTTGCAATTGATCTTCAGTAAGTTCATTATTTTTTAATAATGAATACTGTTGTTGCATTAATTGAGAAAATGTCTTTGTGTACTCTGTTTGATTTTGCAAAGATTGTTCATGAACGTGGATAATATCTCTTTGTTGCTGAATAAATTCTGTGATGAAATTTTCTAGTCCATGAATAATGTTTTCATAATTTTGAGGCTGAATTTCAACTTTTTCTAATTGACCATTAAATGAAGTTGGGGGTTTGTCATTATTCTGTGATTGATGATTCTCATTAACTGTTGGTGGGAGAGATGCCACCGTGACAGAATGACCATTTTCTAAAGCTTTAGCAAAGGCTTTTTGGGTTCTTTCATTAATATTGGTGCTATTTAAACGGACATTCAAAACTTTTTGCTGAGGATTAGTTTCAGGAAGATGAGTAGGGACTTGATAGGGATCTAAATTTTGCAAAGATAAACCAGTTACCTGTAATTGAACTATGGCTTCTCTAAGAATTCTATCGCTATTTTTGCTGGAATTTGGGTTAATAGCTATAGCTATGTGAGGTTGATCATGTAAAATCTCTTTGACTAAATTGGTAAGGACATTTTTGGGTCCAAATTCTACAAAGCAACGACCACCAGCAGCATATATATTCTCAATTTCTTGCTGGAATAATACCTGGTTTAACAGTTGTTCTTTGAGAATTTTTTGAATCAAATGAGGTGCTTGAGGATATGGTTCACCTGTAACATTAGTATAGGTAGGAATTTGTGGTTCGTTGAAATTTACCTTTTCAATAGCTTGGGAAAAAGGTTTTTGGGCATGAGATACTAATGGTGTATGAAAGGCTGCGGAAACTCCTAATAAAAATGTGGAAAATCCCTGCTGTTTGAGAACTTTTTGAACTTGATTAATTTCTTCTTTTTTGCCCGCTAATACTACTTGTTGGTGAGAATTTATATTGGCAATTGCAACTTGAGAGAAGTCTTTAATTACTGCCCTAATCTGGCTAATACCACCTTTCACAGCTAACATTGCCCCGGCATCAAAATCTGAATTTTTAGGTGTAGCCATGGCTTGTCCTCTAGCTTTTACTAAGAACAAATAATCCTCTTCACTTAATACACCTGCAACCCATAAAGCAGTTAATTCTCCGAAGCTATGACCGGCGACAAAATCGGGTTTAAATCCCGTTTGTTGCAATATTTTATATAATCCTGCACTAAATACACCAATTGCCGGTTGTGCGTATTCAGTTTTTTGCAATGTTGCTAACTGAATTTGTTTTTGTTGTTGATCAAAAACTGGGGGCGGAAATACCACACTTGATAGGGACTGTAACCCATCTTCACATAGAAGACTATCTATATGAGTATAGGTTTGGCGTAAGCAAGGAAAGTTGATCACCAACTCCCGCCCCATATTTAGGTATTGTGAACCCTGTCCAGAAAACAAGGCTACCACTTTACCCTGCGTGTCTATTCCTACTTGCCGGTAGTAAATTCCCAGAGGATGTTCCCATGATTCTGCTTCCGGCTTTTGTGTTAGCGCTGCGATCGCAACTTGCAAAAATTCCCCCGCTTGTGCTGCATTATTTGCTACAAAACCAACCCTAGGATAATTAGGAGGAATTTCTGCTGATTGACAGTCTAAAATTAGTTGTTGATAGTATTTTTCTTTACTATCACTTTTTAGTTGCTCTTGGATTTGTTGGCAACGAGATAGCAACTCTGAAACCGTAGAAGCAAATATTAGTAATGATTGTGGATGATGATGAAGACGATAAGGACGATGATGTTCATGTTGATATTCCTCTAATACAACATGATAATTAGTACCACCAAAACCAAAGGCACTGACTCCAGCCCGACGGGGTTGGGTGGGATGACTTACCCAAGGTCTAGTCTCCGTATTTAGATAGAATGGTGAGTTCTCAATATTCAATTTAGGATGGGGTTTACTGATATTAATCGTAGGTGGCAAGACCTTGTGATGTAACGCCAAAGCCGCTTTAATCAAACTTGCTGCACCAGCCGCCGCTTTAGTGTGACCAATTTGTGATTTGACAGTCCCCAGGGCAATATACTGTTTTTTCGGGTTATTTTCGCCAAAAACGCTGGTAATTGAGGAAAATTCCGTAGGATCTCCCACCATTGTTCCAGTGCCATGAGCTTCAATTAGTCCCACACTAGCAGGAGAAATACCAGCATCAGAATAAGCTCGATATAACGCATTAATTTGTCCTTCAGGACGAGGTGCGTAGATACTTTTATACTTACCATCGCTGGAACTGCCAACACCTTTAATGACTGCATAGATGCGATCGCCATCTCTTTCTGCATCTTCTAGGCGCTTGAGTATCAGCATCCCCACACCCTCGCCCAACATCATCCCATCCGCATCAATATCAAAGGGCCTAACTTTATCCCCAGGCGATACCGCCGGAGTCTTACTAAAGCACATATAGGCGAAAATAGAGTTATCCGTATCTACCCCGCCAGTTATCATCATGTCTGCGCGATGTTCCACTAATTCGCTAATAGCCATCCTTAATGCACCTAAAGAACTGGCACAGGCTGCATCAACTACACAATTCATTCCGCCTAAGTCTAAGCGGTTGGCAATACGTCCAGAAATCACATTTGCTAACATTCCAGGAAAGGCGTTTTCTTCCCATTGCACATATCCACTTTTCAATTTTTCGATGATCTTTTGTGTATCTTCCTCCGATAAACCACTACTTTTGAGAACTTTTTCCCAAACCGGAAATTGCAATCTTGCACCTAAAGGAACGGCTAATTGTCTACCAATTGCTACTCCTAATATTACCCCCGTCCGTTCACGATTAAATTTGCGAGATACACCATAACCTGCATCTTCCATCGCCTGTTTAGCTACTACCAAACCCAGTAATTGGGAAATATCTGTCACCTCCAAAATATTCGGAGGTAAGCCAAATTCCATAGGATTAAAATCAATATCTGGTAAAAAACCACCCCGTTTACAATAGGTTTTATCTGGTGCTTTTGGGTCTGGATCATAATAATCATCTATATGCCAACGAGAAGCAGGAACATCAGTAATACAATCTACTTTCTGAATGATATTTTCCCAGTATTCCTGTAAATTTTTCGCTTGGGGAAAAATAGAAGCCATCCCAATAATTGCTACATTAGTTGTTCGCAATTTGGTATTAATTTCATTTTTCATTTTTGTGATATCAGTCATGCTTCTTTTCACGTTTATCATTTTGAGTACAGACTTTTCACAGTTACTAATTTCATCTTGTAACTGTGCGAAAGCAGCTTCAATTTCGGAAGCAGCCATGATCATATTTCCCTCTTTTAATCTGGCAATGTAGAGGTGAATAAAAGATTATTTTCAGCTAAATGAGATACAAATATTCATGGTAAAAATTTTCTAATCTGGTTGTCCTCGCACTAACAATGTAGAAGTTTTAACCGTCGAAATTGTATCTCAACTCAATCAAATTTTCGTCAATATTCTCATCATGAATATAGACCGATTTATTTTCTAGTCGATCAGATTTTTATTACATTGTGGTGACAACACTATCGCAACTCATCAGCCACCTACGTACAACTTAAAAAAGTCCTGCAAATGAAAAATTGATAGAGTTGTGCAAAGATTCTTTTTTTGCTTATCCAATACAATCATTATTATCTAGGTTTTAGCCATTTTGACCGAAGTTGCATATATATTGCATATTCCCAGATCCGCTGATGACAATTCTTATCTTTAATTCATTTTTAATCATACTAAATATTCAATTTTTACATCTATCTCCAGAGATATTTTTTCATATTTGTTAAATTAGTCATCATCAAATATATCTGAGGAATTAAAAATATATTTTTTTGTTAACTAGAATCCAAAGTTTGAGATAATGACTAGGAGGATTTAATGAAATGAGATTTTGCAACTGACAATTTTAAAATCACTAATATAGTGGCACAAACGAGGTTTTATGAAACAACTTGTTGCATATAGGTTGAAATTAGAAAAAAATCAGTTTAATCTAAATAATTAAATCAGGGAAAATTAGTCCATTAAACATTATTGCATCATTTGGCTTCTGCAATATTGGAATTAACAAAACTACAAGGAATTGCTGGCATGAGACTATCTGAATTAGATCCACTCATCCCGCTGAATGAGTTACGAGAAGACCTCCTTAAATTACCAAAAGGTTACTCATTTCATGAGGATGAATTAGTAGATTTTCTCTCACGGAGAAGATGGCCTGAAAGCAATCGCCGAATTGATAGAACAACATTTTGGCGTTGGCGTAATGATAACGCTATTGAACATCAAAAAATCTTTAGTCGTTTAGACCTTCTCAAACTTTGTCAAATTTGTGATCATTATCGAGTAGATGGAACACGGAGCGAATACTTAGCAATTATGCGGAAGAAAAAAGAGAAAGAGGTAGTGCTAAATAAATAAATTTTTTATATTGGTAAGCGCTAATATTAACCGCCTAATTACCAATTACCTATCCTTTCTATATTCTAGAAACATTCTATGGTGGGCAATGCCCACCATATCAAAATTATCCCATCCCAGAATTATTTAATATATCTGATTAATGATGGATAATTTCTATAGTTGATAAGGTTCTCAAGAGATGCTATCAAGTGTAGTGGCTTTTCTATCTCTTATTTAGAGTTAGAAATACTGTCATATTTCCTAATTCATACTGCGAAATTATGGTACACAAAGACAAGCACTCATTCCCAAAACCCATAAGTTTATGGACAATCATGTTAGGAAGCACAGGAATTATAGCCACTAGTGTCATATCTATCTATAGCATTTCATATTTTCAAAAAACTTCTAAATCAATCTCTTCAATATCTCAAAGTAGTACAAATTCAGCAGCTAAAATTACTGGAGTTGCTGCTTTAGGACGTTTAGAACCCCAAGGAGAGGTAATTCGTCTTTCTGCACCAAATTCTCAAACAGGGGTCAGAGTTAATCAACTTTTAGTAAAAAAAGGAGATAAAATTCGTCAAGGACAAGTCATAGCAATTCTTGATAGTTATATTCCTAATCTTGCCGCTTTAGAAAAATCTAAACGACAATTAGAAGTTAGTATAGCTAATCTTCAACAAGTATACGCCGGTGCAAAAGGCGGTGACATTTATGCTCAAACAGCCACAATTTCCCGTTTAGAGGCTGAATTAAGGGGGTCAGTTTTAACTCAAAAAGCCACCATTGCTCGTTTAGAAGCTGAATTTAAAAATTCAGAAACCGAAAATCAACGATATCAACAATTATATCAAGATGGTGCTATTTCTGCTTCCGATGCAGATACGAAAAGATTACGCAGGGATACAGTAAGACAACAACTTAATGAAGCTAATGCTAATCTGAAACGGACTATAGAAACTTTGCAAAAACAGTTAACTGAATCCCAAGCTAGACTTAATAGTATTGCCGAAATCCGCCCTACAGATATCCAATTAGCCCAAGCAAATGTGGCAAGCGCTAAAGCCTCTGTACAACAAGCTCAAGCCGAGCTAAATTTAAGTTCTATCCGTTCACCTATTAATGGTCAAGTCCTAAAAATTAATACTTTACCAGGAGAAATAATTGGTAATAAAGGTATTGCAGAATTAGGACAAACCCAACAAATGTATGTGGTTGCAGAAGTCTACGAAACCGATATTAAAAAAGTGCGTTTAGGTCAATCAGTAACCATAACCGGTGAAGCTTTTACTGGCAAAATTAAGGGGACTGTTACAGATATCGGACTGCAAGTTGGTAAACAAAATATCTTCAATACTAATCCTGGTTCAGATACAGATAATAAAATAGTTGATGTCAAAGTTCGCATTGATAATTTAGCAGATAATCAACGAGTTTCTAGTTTAACTAATTTACAGGTACAGGCATTGATTCAAATATAAGCCTAAACAATTTATCAAAGGGATAAGATGATTCTCAATATACCTCTGGCTTGGCTACAATTAGTAAAACAAAAAGTACGCTTTTTTGTTGCCCTAGCTGGTATTGCTTTTGTAGCTGTTTTAATGTTTATGCAAATTGGCTTTCAAGATGCTCTTTATGCTAGTGCTACTCAAGTCCATAAACATCTCAAGGGAGATTTATTTTTAATTAGCTCCCAATATAAATCCTTGACTTCTACTCAAAGTTTTCCTCGCAGTCGTTTATATCAGATATTGGGTTTTAATGGCATAAAATCAGTTGCACCTTTATATGTACAATTTGCTAAACTAAAAAATCCTATCAATGGGCGCAAATATCCTATTTATGTGTTAGGCTTTGATCCAGTGAAATCTATCTTTAGATTGCCAGAGGTAGAACAGGATTTTCAATTACTGAAAATCCCTGATCAAGTATTTTTTGATCGCGCTGCACGTCCAGAATTTGGACCAATTGCTGAATATTTTCAGAAGAAACAACCTATAAATATGGAAATATTTAGCTATTTGGGAACTATTGGTTATAAAGTTAAAGTTAGTGGTTTATTTACTCTTGGTCCTTCCTTTGGTGTAGATGGGAATTTAATTGTTAGCTCTTCTACTTTTTTGAAAATCTTTCCAGAACGCAGAGCAAATGAACTAGATATAGGCTCAATTCATCTCCAACCTGATGTTAATCCAAAAACCATTTTGGCAACTTTATCTGCTAGTTTACCTGATGATGTGATAGTAATGACCCGCCAAGAATTTATTGAATTTGAAAAAAACTATTGGACATTAAGAACACCCATTGGATTTGTATTTAATTTAATGGTAATTATGGGTTTTGTAGTCGGTGTAATTGTTGTTTATCAAATTCTTTATAGTAATATATCTTCTCATTTTGTGCAATTTGCTACACTCAAAGCTATGGGTTTTAGAAATAAATATCTTTTAAATGTTGTATTTCAGCAAGCTTTAATTTTAGCTATTTTGGGTTATATTCCCGGATTTGCTATTTCTTTAGGATTATATGATCTGGCTAAGGATGCAACTAAATTACCAATTATTATGGATGCGAGTAAGGGATTATTGGTATTTATTTCTGTGGTTTTTATGTGTTTAACTTCTGGTTTCTTTTCTACTAATAAACTGCGTCAGGTAGACCCGGCGGAAATTTTTAATTAACTCATGATGCCATATTCATCTTCTCCTATAGCGGTATGCACTTGAATGAGATGCAGAATTTACCTAAAAAACTATACCATGACTTTCAACTCTGTTCCCTGCTATAATATTTTGGAAATTACAAATCTCAACCATTACTTTGGTTATAGTAAATTACGAACTCAAACTTTGTTTGAGATTAATTTAACTATTAAATCTGGAGAAATTGTAATTATGACTGGACCTTCCGGTTCAGGAAAAACTACATTATTAACATTAATTGGTGGTTTACGTTCTGTTCAAGAGGGTAGTTTAAAGTTTAATAGACAAGAATTACTAGGAGCTAATAATGAGGAATTGGTACAAATACGTCGGCAAATTGGTTATATTTTTCAAGCCCATAATTTACTCGATTTCTTAACAGCTACGCAAAATGTCCAAATGTCTTTAGAATTACAACAAAATATTTCTTCAAGAGAATCTTACATCTATTCAGAAAGAATGCTTCAATCTGTGAAATTAGGAGATAGAACTAATTATTATCCTGCCGATCTTTCTGGTGGACAAAAGCAACGGGTCGCTATTGCTCGTGCTTTGGTTGGCCATCCTAAATTGGTCTTAGCTGATGAACCTACAGCAGCGTTAGATAGTAAATCAGGTCGAGATGTGGTGACTCTAATGCAGGATTTAGCAAAACAACAAAATTGTACTATTTTAATGGTTACTCATGATAACCGCATTTTAGATATTGCTGACAGGATAATTAACATGGAAGATGGTCATTTAATGCAGCATGATTGATAGGAAATAGAGAACAGTAGGTTCTTATCATCAATATTGGGTTTCACTTTGTTCTACCCAACCTACTAAATCTAAATCATTTTAAGTAAGTTTAATTAATTGTTAAATAGTGGAACAGGCTTCTAGCCTGTTGATGGGCAAGGCTTGTACTGAGCTTGTACTGAGCGAAGCCGAAGTGCGAAGCCGAATGTATGCCCATCCCACATTTTATATTTAATTACAACCAGCTACTTACCAAATAAAAAAAGACAGGCAAAAGCCTGTCAAATAGCTGATAATTTAGCAAAGAACTTGTAAGTATCCTCAACTGTGATTTTAGTAATTAATCATCTACATCAAATTAATCACATAAATCATAGTCATGATTTAGAAATTCATTTCAGCAGCTTGGACTTTTTCCACCTGTTTCTTCTTGAGAACTAGCATTATTTGTGCCAACATCACTAAACAGATAAAAGCAATTAACCATGTTACTCTGGAAGGATCTTGTAAGACAACCTCTGTATCTATTTGACCAAAACCACCAACGTTGGGGTTGCTAGTCAAAGCGTCACCGATTTTAACAGCTTGTCCTTCAGTTACAATTAGCTCTGGACCAACGGGAACTGTGTCAGTAATAACATCACCAGATTCCATTTTGATGCTCACTACATTTTTAACGTTACCGTCTTCATCTTCTGTTTGAGCAATTTTGCTGATTGTGCCCGTAGCGGAAGCATTGAAAGCATTGTTATTGCTCTTTTCACCTGTGGGGTAAACTTGTCCACGGCCACGATTACCGCCTACATGGACAGAGTATTTGCCAAAGTGGATATTCTTATCTGTAGCGGGGTTGGGAGAAAGAACAGGGAAGACGATTTCTTGATATTCTTCACCGGGTAACGGACCAACAATGACGACATTATCCGTACCGTCTTTGTAAGGTGTGAAGATCATATCACCGACTTCTGCTTTCATTTCTTCAGGAATGCGATCTTCTGGGGCAATCTTGAAGCCTTCGGGCAACATTAATACAGCACCGACGTTTAAGCCAACTTTAGAACCATCAGAACCTACTTGTTGTACGCTTGTATCGTAGGGAATCTTGACGACAGCTTTAAACACAGTGTCAGGAAGTACAGATTGAGGAACTTCCACTTCTGTGGGTTTGGCAGCTAGATGACAGTTAGCGCAAACAATTCGCCCTGTAGCTTCGCGGGGGGTTTCAGGTGCGGTTTCTTGCGCCCAAAAGGGATAGGCAGCAGCAGTTTGTGGTAGGGTTACATCGCTAGTGAAGAAAAAAGTCACGGTAGCGATCGCTATCAGCAATGTATTCAACATCACTTTAGCAGCGCGAGTTAACCTCGCAGGTATACGGGCATTTCTCATCTCTATAAAGTCATTTGTCAGTGGTCATTTGTCAGTTGTCAGTTGTCAAGAATGAATCGAAGAGTCACTCTTAACGACTCAGCACTTGTGTAACGTGGAAATTAAGCCCACCAAGCAGGATCGCCAGTCCGGAAATCTGTTTCAGTCCAGGGGGTTAATACAATTTTGTCGTCTTCAGCTTTAGCATGAGCTAAGGCTAAGGATTTTGGCGCAGGACCACGAATTACTTTACCAGTAGCGTCATATTGTGAACCGTGGCAAGGGCATTTAAACTTATTCTCAGCCACATTCCAAGGAACAACACAACCTAAGTGGGTACAAATAGCATTAATTCCGTAGTCAGTGATCGCTTCTTTGCTTTGCACTACAATATAAGTAGGATCTCCCTT
This sequence comes from Cuspidothrix sp., assembly GCA_046080125.1. Lineage (GTDB taxonomy): Bacteria > Cyanobacteriota > Cyanobacteriia > Cyanobacteriales > Nostocaceae > Cuspidothrix. The sequence continues at coordinate 573 of JBJTTJ010000121.1, read as the reverse complement.
GAGTCCTTGGACTAATGTGCGATCGCCTACATTATGGCTTGCTAGAAATTGACTGACGCTAACATCATTACCCAACTCGTTCTTAGCTACAGTACCGCCACTAGCACCACCACTAGCAGGAGGAATAAAGTAGTTAACCACAGGGTACAATGCACCTAAAGCCACTCCGGTAACAGTCCCAAAAGTCAGCAGGTTCATGAACTGACGACGACCCATATCGGGCACATCTGTAATTTGTGTAAATTGAGCCATAATCTACGCGCTGTTTGTGTAATTTGTTAAGCATTGTGACAAGAGCACCAGCACTGGAGCAACTCTTATCTAAATCGAAGTCATAACGCCCATAAGGATGCCCTACTTTCTTGTTGCAAGACACAGTGAGCATCTTTTCTGTTAGCATTACATTTCTTTATATCTTTATCATACTGGAGTTACGGAACTTAACATCATAACTAAATGTAAAATCTAAATAAGACAAGAAAAGAGGCAACAAGCAACAGGGTAGAAAAATATTTCTCCCCACTGACCACTAACAACCAACAACCAACAACCAACAACTGACCACTAACAACT
>JBJTTJ010000120.1:0-2021 GCA_046080125.1 Cuspidothrix sp. | reverse complement strand
TTTATCAGCCTCTAACCTTTGATATATCAAGGTTTTAGGTTTATTCAGCAAACCCTAATTACTTTGTGGAAAACTAAGCGAGTTTTTCCACAGCTTTTCCACAGAGGGAGAGCTTTTGAACAGTCCTATCTCCTCAGTCCAAAATTTGTTACCATTGTTTTTCGCTTGTTAAGTCCATATTGATAGCGGTTGTCAGTGTGATGAGAACAAACATATCTCCTCAAACTCAACCCTATTCCCCATTCCCTATTCCCTATTCCCTGCTCTATGAAATTAGTTTGCTCTCAAAGTGACCTCAGTACCAACCTTTCCCTTGTCAGTCGTGCAGTACCATCAAGACCGACTCACCCCATCCTTGCTAACGTGCTTTTACAAGCGGATGCGGAAACTAACCAAGTCAGTTTAACAGCGTTTGATTTGAGTCTGGGTATCCGTACCAGTTTTAGTGCAGAAGTAATTGAAGGTGGGGCGATCGCTCTTCCTGCTAAACTACTTTTAGATATCACCTCTCGTTTACCAGAAGGGGAAATTTCCCTAGATGACGAGTCAGCAGACAACACCGGAGAAGGTATAGTAGTCACCCTCAAACCCCAAAGCGGTAAATATCAAGTCCGCGCTATGGGTGCAGAAGAATTTCCCGAATTACCCGTAATTGAAAACGCTGAAGCAATTACTATTACCACTGCGGCACTTGTTGAAGGTTTAAAAGGTTCTTTGTTTGCTACTAGTTCGGATGAAACTAAGCAAGTTCTCACAGGTGTACATTTAACATTAAAACAGGATACATTAGAATTTGCTGCTACTGATGGGCACCGTTTAGCAGTCCTAGAAACCACAAATGAGCGTTCTGTTGAAGGTAGGGAACAAGTAGAAGTCACAGTACCGGCGAAAGCATTGCGTGAATTACAAAAGATGTTAGGGCATAATTCCGCATCTGAAGAAACGGTAGATGTATATCTTGATCAAGGTCAAGTTGTATTTGCTTGGGCATTTCAACGTTTAACAAGCCGGACATTAGAAGGACAATATCCCGCTTATCGGCAATTAATCCCGCGACAATTTGAACGACAAGTAACATTAGAAAGAAAGCAATTTATCAGCACTTTAGAACGAATTGCTGTGTTAGCAGATCAGAAAAATAATATTGTCAAGGTTAGCATTGATAATGCTAATCAAGAAATTACTTTATCTTGTGAAGCGCAAGATGTAGGTAGTGGAACAGAATCAATACCGGCGCAAATTTCGGGAGAAAATATAGACATTGCTTTTAATGTTAAATATCTCATGGAAGGCTTGAAAGAACTACCATCTTCAGAAATTCAAATGCACCTAAATCAAAGTTTAACTCCGGTTATTTTCACTCCTTTGGGTGGTTTAAAAATGACTTATTTAGCTATGCCTGTACAACTGAGAAATTAGATTTTATTTGTTAGAGAACGTATCTTTATGCGTTCCCTAACTTTTTTCTAATTCTTTTTGATCATGTCTATTTTCGAGGGGAGAAACTTATGAGATGTTGATCACTTTTCCGAGTATAATATCGTTTTTCCTTCTGGGTACTAAAAATATTAAAAATAATCGCCGCTGTCATTGTATGTAATAATTAGAGTGATTCAGTGCTGATTATACTTAATTATTAAGTAAGTTGTTCCCTATTGAGTTACAATAAGCCCGTTCGGTGCAAATACCTTTTTGGAGTTGATAATGACACTAATAACCACAACCTCACCTCGGCCGTTGACAGAGACGGAAATCAAGGGAATTAATGCTTATTGGCGTGCTGCTAACTACCTTTCTGTTGGACAAATATACTTACTTGATAATCCTTTATTGAGAGAACCCCTGAAACAAGAACAGGTCAAACCACGACTATTGGGACATTGGGGAACTACTCCAGGACTAAATTTGATTTATGCCCATTTGAACCGAGTTATCAAAAAATACGACCTTAACGCCATTTATATCGCTGGACCAGGACATGGTGGACCGGGACTGGTTGCCCATACATACTTAGAAGGAAC
>JBJTTJ010000119.1:0-4674 GCA_046080125.1 Cuspidothrix sp. | reverse complement strand
ATGGGGTCTGGGAGAAAGTTCGGAAAAAATCACTTCGTCTTGAGTGATGAAAAATTCCACCCCAAAAATTCCCGCACCACCCAAAGCATCAGTTACTTTTTTGGCAATTTCTTGAGATGCTAATATTTTAGCTTCAGAAATAGCTGCGGGTTGCCAAGATTCTTGATAATCTCCTCTTTCTTGACGGTGGCCAATGGGAGAACAAAAAATTGTGGGTGCGTCCCATTGTTTAATTGTTAATAAGGTAATCTCAATTTCAAAATTAATAAATTCTTCGACAATTACCTTTTGACTATCACCACGAGAATTAGAAATAGCATAATTCCAAGCTTTTTCTACTTGAGTTCTATCATTAACTACAGATTGACCTTTTCCAGAAGACGACATCACAGGTTTAACAACATTAGGAAAACCAATTTCTTCAGAAACAGTAATTAGTTCTTCTAAAGTAACTGCATAACCATATTTAGCAGTTCTAATTCCTAGTTCTTTGTGGGCTAATTCCCTAATTCTGTCGCGGTTCATGGTGTAGTTAGTGGCCGCTGCTGTGGGAATAACTGTAATTCCCCTTTGTTCAAATTCCTGTAACTTTTCCGTTCTAATAGCTTCAATTTCGGGAATGATAAAATCAGGCTGATGTTTATTTACTACTGCTTCTAAATCATCAGCACTCAGCATAGAAATAACTTCTGCACAATCAGCTACTTGCATAGCAGGAGCATGAGCATATCTATCTACAGCAATCACATAATTACCTAAACGTTGAGCAGCAATTACAAATTCCTTTCCTAGTTCTCCTGAACCAAGCAGCATTAATTTCTGGGGTAGTTTTAGCGCCTTAATCATGGGTTTCTGGTGATTTTTAAAAGAATACAAAAACTTTTTTGTTCTGATTGATTATTTACACATAACGATCATCTCGTCAAGTTTTAAATAAATATTTATTTGTGTAGGTTGGGTTGACGTATGTTACCCAACATGATGAACATTTTTGTTGGGTTGCGCTGTCGCTTAACCCAACCTACTTGGAAATATGGCGTTGCTGAATTAGGGTATGATTAGGGAAATGTGCAATTCCTATAGCGATCGCTAACCAAGAAAATAATTCATATTATTTGAATAAGAAGTTGGCACATCTGAAAATTTCAGATAGTGGGTTTCATGATTATCACTAAATTGTCTGCCGCAGTTCTTACAAATATAGTTTTGTTTGCCTTTTTTATGACCATTTTTATTAATCTAGGAGTTACGCATTGACAAAGAAACTAATTCGTGTTGATTACAGCAAATTGTCATCAAACCCGGAACAAGAACCCCACCCCCAACCCCCTTATCAAAAGTTTATCCTTTTCTTCCCCCCGCAGCGGGGAGGGGGGTGCGATGAGGGGGCTAAGATATACCATGATTGGAAATCGCTGTAAGTGCCACAAGCATTGGTAAAATTTTTTATAATGTAGTCACGGACAACTAAAGTGAATAAGTTTCTCTGCACTTCATACCAATCTGAGGTTTGGGAGGATATGCAAAAATGGCGCTGCTTTTAGCCAATAAATCCCCGACTTGTCCAAAAAAAATCGGGGATTCTGGGGATTACGTTTTTCAACCCCTTAAAACTTCAAAGGCGATCGCCATTGCTGCCAGTTTTGTTGTATCAATACCACGAACATTATCTGGGAGTTCGGTTATTGCCCTGTCAGCACTTGTACTGAGTGAAGCTGAAGTGCTGTTACGAGTACCTGCATCTAGATCATTAAGTAAATTATCTGTCACCTCTAACAGATCATCATTAACATTCATCGGACTTCTACGATTTTCTAGACCGCTGCGTTTGGCAATTTTTTGTAATACTCTTAGGGAAGTTCGCAAAGGTGAGGTACTAGCAATAACAAGTGCTTCGGCAACGCCTAAAGGTTCACTAATGGTAAGTTTAAAGCCATCACGACCAGCTTGAGGAATTACTAATTTTTGTTTTGGCTTGATCAATGCTGCTGTTTCTGAAGCTGACCAATCATTAGGATAAATAATCGTCATTGTTCCTTCAGCATCAATCACTAAAATAGTCACGTAGAGATCACTAGATTCATTATTTTCTATTTGGAAATCAATTTGTTTTCCTACAGTTAATTGAGGTATTCCTAACTCAGAAAACTTGACAGGTGATACTGGGGTTTTGTTTGAATCTACGGGAACTTTGTTAGTACCACGAATAGCGAAAGTTTCAGCAATTATTGTTTGACTATTAGCAATATTCATGGAAGCAGTCACATTTAGCCGTGATGAATTGGTATTACCTAAAACCTGTTTAATAATTCGTGCTGCCAAGAGAGATTTAAATTTCGGTTTTAATCTGGTTATTGCTTCTTGGACTGTTTCTCTATTTTCACCAAAAGAAGCAGGAATAATCTCATCTTGGCTGGGTAAAAATAAGCCTAAACTACCTACTTGGGGAAGATTTTTGATTCTATTTTTTTGTAATTCTTGTAATTCTGCATACTTGGCTTGAGTCATACGCCCAAAAATGTACTGCACTTCTGAAGTACCTAATTGCTTAGGTTCAACACGAGGAAGTGCTTGCAGAAATTTGATTGCTTGCTGGGCAGTATTATTATCAAAGGATTGATCAATACCAATTTTTAAAGTTAGATTGTTGGGAATGCTACGGATGCGTTCTTGTAATAATGTTCCTGGTTGTAGCTGTAAACTTTGCTTTGTGGGAAGTAGTTTTCCTTGGCCAATCAGTCCTTGTCGTGACTCTAGTTTGACTAATCCTCGTTGCTTACCTTGACTATCTAAAGCCGTAAAAATAGCGCCTTTTTTAAAGGCTTCTAAAGTTTGTGAATCTAGCCCACCTAACCATAATTGTACTTGGTTGTTTTCGACTTTAGTGATTACAGCTTCCGCTGAAATTGCTTGTTGAGGTGTAAAATAAATGGGTGTGTTGGTGTTTTCTTGACTCAGATTCGATTCTACTTGGGGATTTTGATAGTTTCCTTGCTGATAAGCCAAAGCTGCTGTACTCCGACCGACATTGATGATGGCATTATTGATAGATTGATTATTGGTTTGTTGCCATAAATATTGGGTTAAAGAATAAGTAAAAGCCCCTGCATGGAAATCACTAAAAGTCATATCCACAGCCAATTCATTTCGTTTAGCACTAGCAATCACAACTCCTTTAGCCACGTTTTTTCTGCGAAGTTCAATAAACTTTTCTGGGGATAGATTTAAACGTCCTAACCATTGTTTTTGATAATCAAGTTCTACTGGACTTGGTTGTAATTTGTCACCACCAGAACGCGATCGCACCCGCAAATTTCCCCTTGTTCCACCACCAGAATGACAAGAATCTAATACTACAGTCACATTTTCTGTTTTTAAAGCAGACATGAGTAAAAATAAAGTGTGTCCCATAATATCAGATACCTCACCACCAGTAATTGAATATCCTTCTGGTAGTTTGCTATCTATAGGAACTAAAGTGCTATTGAATCCATCTGGTTGATCTCGATCTGGATCTATGACTCTTGAACCATGTCCAGAAAAGTGAAATACTACCACATCTCCGGGTTTTGCCTGGTTAATCAAATGTTCTTCAAAAGCTGTGAGGATACCTTTACGAGTAGCTTGTTGATCTGTCAATGTTAGGATATCTTGAGGGTTAAAACCAAAGCGGTGAACTAATAACTCTTGTTGTAATTGGACATCAGTTACACAACCTTTTAAAGGTGGAATTATCCCAGAATATTGATTAATTCCCACTAATAAAGCTAGTTTACGAGATGTATTTTGAGCCAGAACTTGACCATAGCGATCTCCGAGGTGCATAATATCTAATTGGCTAATACCCACTGTTGCTAAGGTAGAACCAGCTAGTTGTAAAAAATGACGGCGTTTGATATTTAACATGATTTATTCCTCGTTATTTATTGTATGTAATTGGTGATTGGTAAGTAAGTAGGCTTAATTAATTGTTAGATAGTGGAACAGGCTTCTAGCCTGTTGACGGGCAAGATGCCCATCCCACATTTTATATTTAATTGCAACTAGCTACTTAATATTTATTCAACTTCACCAATTAAAGTAAAAGCAGCCCAATAGAAGGGACTTTCATAATTTTTATGTTTCATTGTTGTTAACATAGCTTTTCTTAATGCCGTACCTTTATCAAGTTTTTGTCCCATATTTTTATAAAACTCCGTCATCAAAAACGATGTAGAATAATCATTAACTGCCCATAAAGAAACTACAATACTGGGTATACCAGCACTAATTAAAGAACGTGATAAACCCACGACACCATCACCAGTAATGCGTCCATTTCCTGTGTCACACGCACTAAGAACTATCAATTCAGCATTGAGTTTTAAATCCAGAATTTCCCCTGATGTTAAAAAACCATTATCTTTACCACTAGCAGCAAAAGCGATCGCACCTGGTACACCAAATCCTTTAAAATCATCAACTAAGCCATGAGTGGCAAAATGAATAATTCTCGCTTTGAGCATTTTTTGGACAATAGCTGTTTTAGTAGCTTTAAGCTGTTGTGCAGCTAAATCAAATAAACAGAATTACCTTTATTTTTAACTTGGCGCTCCCATTTAATAATAAGACCTCCTTCGTTTAGCAATTTATTTAATAATTCTTCTAACTGTTCTACTGATTCAAATAATCTGT
>JBJTTJ010000118.1:0-36523 GCA_046080125.1 Cuspidothrix sp. | reverse complement strand
ATCGTTTAATTGTATTATTTTTAATTATTTAAAATAAACTATTTTGGCTCTCCTAGACTAGATATGACCATTTAACACTTAATACTTGGTTAAATTCATTATGTATCAAGAGATTCAATAAAATCAAAATCAATTTTTATTAAACCTATTGTTTTGGATTGATGGAATCCTTATATAATATATAGCAATCCTAAATGATTCGTGAGAGTTTAACAAGCCTCAAATGCTTATAAAACAAGGATTTTCATCTACGTATTTTCTCATAATTGGGATAGGATTGCTATATCAATTGCTTTCATATCTAAAAAATGAGATTCTTGACTTTCTAATATTTTTTTATATTCTTTGTACATAACATTTCTAACTTTAATAGACATTTTTATCTCCTGATAGGTTGAAAATTTATAACTTTTTTATTATATGGCAATCAAATTCAATCTCATTGAATAAAATATATTAATTAAATTGATGTTTTCATAAAAATAGTTATGATTTTATTATACCAAAATCATATACTGTTTTACAATACCTTTGCCAAAATTATGAATCCCTATTAATCTTGTAACGTTGTCAAATTAACCAATAAGTCTGATAGTATTAATATATATTAAAGCATATACAATAACTTTGAATCTTTTCCTGTATATTTCAATTGGGGTCATTTTCTCCTCCTTGTACAATATTATTGGTAGCTTCTGTTAACCAGATCATTGGATTAGGAACTGCATTTATTAACCAAAAACGCCAAGAACTTGAACAAATTCAGAAAGAATTACAAACCATAATCAACAAATCCTAGATCCCGACTTCTGTTTTCAATCTTACTCATAAATGATTAATTCATGCTAGAATTTAGGGATCTTAAACCCAAAGAACAAAGCTGTGATAAAATAATAAAAAACCATAATTATCATGAACACCTCACAAATACGTCAACAAATAAACTACAACTTAGAAAAGCTATCTCCAGATAACTTACAAATAGTTGCTGAATTTTTAAATTATCTAGCAGACAAAGAAAGCGAATTAGCTACCCAAGAATTACTTGATATTCCTGGTTTTATCGCATCTTTTGAAAGAGGTAAACAAGATGTAATTGCAGGTAGAGTTAAAAACTGGAGAAATATTAGGTCTGATGTATAATGTTGTCTTATCTGCTGAAGCTGAGAAAATTTATGTTTCAGCAACAGAAAGTTTAGCGAAAAAACTAGCAAGGTGCTTTGAACAGCTAGAACAAAATCCTCGTATTCATCCTAATATTAAACCCCTGAAAGGTAATTTATCAGGATATTACCGTTATCGTATCAGTGAATATAGAGTAGTTTACGAAATTGATGATACAAGCAATGAGGTTATAGTAACTAATATTGCTCATCGTTCCAAAGTTTATGAATAAACTCTCATCTATAAAATGGTGGTAAAAAATGGAAACAATGAAATTACTGGCGCATATCGGCACAGATGGTATATTACAAATCCAAACCCCTACAGAATTTAAAGATACATCTGTAGAAGTATTGCTAGTTGTCCAACCATTAGACAATACAGAAACTACCACAATAAAACATAATGCTTGGGGGAAAGCTGCTACTAAAAAATCAATTCAAGATGCAATTAATAAAATGCAACAACTAAGGAAAGAAATAGGTTTAGATAAAAACTTAATCCGTGAAATGATTGAAGAAGGACGAAGATTTTAATGCAGTTTGTTTTAGATTGTTCCGTAGCAATTAGCTGGTGTTTGGTAGATGAAAATAATGATTATGCTAATTCCATATTAGCCATGATGGTAGATTCTGAGGCTTTTGTACCAGGAATTTGGTCCTGTTATGTAATGGTAAAAAATGGAAATAAATTATTATCCCACAGCAAAACCTGTAAATTGTCGTTTATAAGGTGCATGAAATCCTAAAACAATATCTTCTTTAGGTACACCAGCATCCATTAATTCATTAGCAACACCAATTTCTGTACCATCTCTTTGTATCCATATTTTATCATCCTTAATATCAACATGAATAATCACCCCATAAGTTCTAATTTGTTGTTTCCAACCAATATTTAATACTTGATAATGATGACGTTGGGTATCAAACAGCAATTGAATTTCTGTACCATTAGCGATATCATTGCGAGAATGACTACTTAAAACATCTTGAATAATTTGTGAGTAATTTATTCCTTCCATAAAACAATCTCCTGGGTTAAAGAATCAAAAATTAAAACCTTAATTTGATATTCTTTTAAAGACTCTTGGATAAATTGACGAGAGAAAAAATCTCGATATGTGTCTTCGCTAATAGCTAGATATAAAACTCTTTCAGGTTGTTCTTTTTTCAATGCTAACCGATAATTGAGAGTTTGACCTAAAGCCAGATGAAATTCAGTTACTTCAGATGTACCCACAAAAGATTTAACTTCTACAGCTATTTGCTGACCTTGTTTGTGCGCTGCTAATAGTCTTTCTGCTCCTAAGTCTACAAAAAATTCGATATCATCAACTTTAAGATACAGTGGATCATGAGTAACAATCCAACCATCTTTTTCTAAAGCCTTACGTACAGATTGATGAAATATATCTTTAGATGGCATAAGCAAACAATTAATTAACATCAATAATTAATTATACATCAAATCTCTTTCAATTTCATAAAACATTGGTATCTATAACTAGCTTGATGAAATTATCTCAAAAATTTCCTCATCTGTGTAAACTGTTTCATTCTTTTTCATCAAGTAAGAACGCAATGCACAGAATTTGTGAGTAAAAATATAGTCTTCAATAGCTTTACCAACTAAACTATCAGTAGACATACCTTGAGTTTGGGTAATTTCTAAAAGTGCTGCTTTCAGTTCTGGAGTAATAGTAATGCTTAGGGTATCTTGCATATTTTATCAGGGAACTACATAATTAATTATACAATAAATCAAACTATTGATTACAAATAGATGTTAATATGAAAGTACGAGTGGTGATTCAGCGACTAGAAGCTGATGGTTGGTATTTAGCCAGAACTAGAGGAAGTCATCGTCAGTTTAAACATCCTCATAAACTTGGTACAGTTACAGTTTCCGGTAAACCTAATATTGACGTACCCATTGGTACAATAAAAAGTATATGGAAACAAGCACAATTGGAGGACGAATAATGCGTTATACAGTAGTAATTGAAAAAGGAAATACTAGCTATGGTGCTTATGTTCCCGACTTACCCGGTTGTATAGCTGTAGCTGAAACATTAGCAGAAGTTCAACAACTAATTGTAGAGTCCATAGAATTTCATATAGAAGGTTTAATAGAGTCTGGTTTACCAATTCCTCAACCTACAAGTATCGCGCAAGAAGTTGAAGTTTTGATTTAAGTAATGGAGAGATTATGACAGAAGTAAAAACAGCAACAGCTAAAAGCAGAAGTTACCATGATTATCTTATTTCTTCTCTCCAAGACATAGAAGAAGCTACAGCTTATCTAGCAGCTTTTTTAGAATTAGATGAAGAAGGACGCGAACCGGAAGTATTACGTTCTGCATTAAAAGATATTATTGATGCGAGAATATTAGCTAATAATCTCTCAGAAATAGCTAAAGAACGTTATGAAAAACTTGATCAACTATTATCAGAAAATGCGGGAAATGAAATTTACACTTTAATTGAATTTTTAGAGGCTTTGGGTTATCGTATTGCTTTAGTACCTCAAGAATAAATTTGTTATCAAATAGTAAAAAACTGTAATCATCATGAACACCTCACAACTACGTCAACAAATAAACTACAACTTAGAAAGACTATCTCCAGATAACTTACAAATAGTTGCTGAATTTTTAAATTATCTAGCAGATAAAGAAAGGGAATTAGCTACCCAAGAATTACTTGATATTCCTGGTTTTATCGCATATTTTGAAAGAGGTAAACTAGAGTTAAAAACTGGAGAAATATTAGGTCTGATGTATAATGTTGTCTTATCTGCTGAAGCTGAGAAAATTTATATTTCAGCCACAGAAAGTTTAGCTAAAAAACTAGCAAGATGCTTTGAACAGCTAGAACAATTAGTTGGTGTTTGGTAGACGAAAATAATGATTATGCTAATTCCATTTACCAACTAAACTATCAGTAGACATACCTTCAGTTTGGGTAATTTCTAAAAGTGCTGCTTTCAGTTCTGGAGTAATAGTAATGGTTAGGGTATCTTGCATATTTTATCAGCGAGCTACATAGTTGATTACACTAATTCTTAATACCCGTTGTGGCAATACCTTGAATAAACTGTTTTTGACCAATTAAAAATAATACCATAACTGGTATAGTTGCAATGGTTACTGCTGCCATCATTAACGGCCAATTATTTGTAAACTGTTGTTGAAATTCTGCTAAAGCTAATTGTACTGTTCTTAATTCTGGTTTAGTGGTAAATACTAAAGGCTTAAATAAATCATTCCATTCACCAATGAAAGTAAATAGAAATAAAGTTACTAAAGCTGGACGTGCTAAAGGTAACATGATTTGCCATAAAATTTGCAGTCGGTTCGCGCCATCAATAGCGGCTGCTTCCTCTAATTCTACAGGAATTGTCTGGAAATATTGACGTACAAGAAAAATACCAAAACCATTGGCCGCAGTTGGTAAAATTAAAGCCCAGTAGGTATTAATCAAATGTCCCCACTTGAGTACCAAAAAAATGGGGATTACTAGCAACTGAAAGGGAATGACTAAAGTTGCCACCATCACTAAAAGTAACCCTTGTCTACCCCAAAATTTTAGGCGGGCCAGGGCGTAACCAGCTAAAGCTGAAGTGAAAATTTGAAAAGCTGTAACTGCGATCGCTACTAAGGTAGAATTAGCAAAGGCCAGTAAAAACCTCCCTTGCTCCCATGCCCGGACATAATTGATGAAAGTCCAATTATTAATGGCCACACCCGTTGTTGTTCCCTCACCACCCAAAGAGGTCAAAAAAACCACAACCAACGGTGCTAAAATGACCACAACCCCGACCAGTAGCACTAACAGGCTCAATAAATTACCATTTTTGAGATTCCATTTTAGCTTTGACATTGGCTATGACTCCATACATTTGTTTTTCTGGTAGTGATACCATCAGTAAAAACTAATCTAATTATTATAGTTTCTTGTTAAGTTAAATTAAATCACAGTGATAATTATCCCAAAATGATCGGGTAATTTAAGTTTTTGTATCAAATGATTCTTAGGAGCAAGTAGACCATGCAGCAGGTGTTAGACCAAGTTGAAAAAATTGATTTCCAAAGCGAAATATATAAAGATGCTTATAGTCGTATTAATGCAATTGTAATAGAAGGGGAACAAGAAGCCCACGAAAATTACTTAGCATTAGCAAAACTGCTGCCAGAAGATGAACAGGAGCTAATTCGTCTCTCCAAAATGGAAAGTCGTCACAAAAAAGGATTTGAAGCCTGTGGACGAAACTTAAAGGTTACCCCGGATATGGAATTTGCCAGGGAATTTTTCTCAGGATTACATCAAAATTTCCAAACCGCAGCCAAAGAAGGCAAGGTTGTTACCTGTCTTTTGATTCAATCTTTAATTATTGAATGTTTTGCGATCGCAGCCTATAACATCTACATTCCCGTAGCTGATGATTTTGCCCGTAAAATTACAGAAGGCGTAGTCAAAGAAGAATATAGTCACCTCAACTTTGGCGAAGTGTGGTTACAAAAAAACTTTGCCAACTCCCAAGCTGAATTAGAAGCAGCAAACCGCCAAAACCTACCCCTAGTCTGGAAAATGCTTAACCAAGTAGCAGATGATGCCAAGGTTTTAGCCATGGAAAAAGACGCTTTAATAGAAGACTTTATGATTCAATACGGTGAAGCATTGAGTAATATTGGTTTCACAACCCGTGACATCATGCGTCTTTCAGCCTACGGACTGGCAACCGTTTAAACAATAACCATAGGGGTAACAAAATCGTTACCCCACACTGGGACTAGGGGAGCAACCATCAACAATTAACTGTGAACATTGACCCCTAATGTAGTATTTTTAAGAGATTAGATATTAGCAACTAACTTCCCATTTTTGCACCACAGCACACGCCTAATATATCACTCCATGTTTGGTTTAATTGGACATCTGACTAGTTTAGAACACGCGCAATCAGTAGCTCAGGAATTGGGATATCCAGAATATGCCGATCAAGGGTTAGACTTTTGGTGTAGCGCTCCACCACAGATAGTTGATCATATAACTGTCACCAGTATTACGGGACAAAAAATAGAAGGCAAGTATGTAGAGTCTTGCTTTTTACCAGAAATGCTGGCAAATCGGCGCATCAAAGCCGCAACGCGCAAAATATTAAATGCTATGGCTCATGCTCAAAAGCATGACATTGAGATTACAGCCTTAGGCGGATTTTCCTCAATTATCTTTGAAAACTTCAATTTAGAACAGTTCAAACAAGTTCGCAATATTAACCTAGAGTTTGAACGCTTCACCACAGGTAATACTCATACGGCCTACATTATCTGCAAACAAGTAGAAGTAGTCTCCCAAAAACTAGGAATTGAATTATCCAAAGCCACTGTAGCTGTGTGTGGTGCAACTGGGGATATTGGAAGTGCAGTCACCCGTTGGCTAGATAAAAAAACAGATGTCCGGGAATTACTATTAATTGCTAGAAATCAAGAACGGCTGCAAGAACTACAAGCAGAATTAGGCCGGGGTAAAATTATGGGATTGCCGGAAGCATTACCCCAAGCCGATATTGTTGTTTGGGTGGCTAGTATGCCCAAAGGCATAGAAATTAACCCAACTAGATTAAAACAACCCTGTTTATTAATTGATGGTGGCTATCCTAAAAACTTAGGTACAAAAATTCAGCATCCTGGTGTGTATGTCTTAAACGGTGGCATAGTTGAGCATTCCTTAGATATTGACTGGAAAATTATGAAAATCGTCAATATGGATGTGCCAGCTCGTCAATTATTTGCTTGTTTTGCAGAATCTATGCTACTGGAATTTGAGAAGTTATATACTAACTTTTCTTGGGGGCGCAATCAGATTACCGTGGAGAAAATGGAGCAAATTGGTCAAATGTCCAGAAAACACGGTTTTAGACCATTGCTAGTTTAGTCAGTGGTTATTAGTTAGTGGTCATTGGTTATTGGTCAGTAGCAAAGAAAATACAACCAACAACCAACAACTGACAACTGACAACTGACAACTGACAACTGACCACCAACAACTGACAACTGACAACCAACAACTGACAACCAACAACTGACAACTGACAACTGACAACTGACCACCAACAACTGACCACTGACAACCAATATAATATGGCAACCACTGAGCGCAAACCGCTACTGTTAGATTTTGAAAAGCCTTTAGCAGAACTGGCCACTCGCATTGACCAAATCCGCCAACTGGCCGAAGAAAATGGTGTGGATGTTTCTGGGCAAATTCGCCAACTAGAAACACGGGCGATGCAATTGCGACAAGAAATTTTTAGCAGTTTAACACCATCCCAAAGACTCCAAGTAGCTCGTCATCCCCGCCGCCCTAGTACCTTAGATTATATCCAGTCCATTAGTGATGAATGGATGGAGTTACATGGCGATCGCTGTGGTGGAGATGACCCCGCCTTAGTCGGTGGTGTAGGCCGTGTTAATGGTCAACCCGTGATGATGTTAGGACATCAAAAAGGCCGGGATACCAAGGATAACGTCGCCCGGAACTTTGGCATGGCTGCCCCTGGTGGCTACCGCAAAGCCCTACGGCTGATGGAACACGCCAATAAATTCAATATGCCAATTTTGACCTTTATTGATACTCCAGGGGCTTGGGCGGGCATAGAAGCCGAACACCAAGGACAAGGAGAGGCGATCGCCTATAACTTGAGAGAAATGTTCTGCTTTGATGTCCCCATTATTTGTACGGTGATTGGTGAAGGTGGATCTGGTGGGGCGTTGGGTATTGGTGTAGGCGATCGGCTATTGATGTTTGAACACTCAGTTTACACAGTTGCTACACCCGAAGCTTGCGCCGCAATCCTATGGAAAGATGCCAGCAAATCCCCCCAAGCTGCTGTAGCTCTAAAAATTATCTCCCATGACCTGAAAAACTTGGGCATTATTGATCAAATTCTCCCCGAACCTTTAGGGGGCGCACATTCTGACCCCTTAACCGCCGCAACCAACCTCAAGCAAGCTTTAGTAGAAAACCTAGAGGAACTCAACCGTCTAACACCAGCCGAACGCCGCCAACTTCGCTATAATAAATTCCGCAACATCGGCGTTTTTACAGAACTTGCCCACTAAAAATGCTCGAAACCATACCATAAAAACACAGCAGTGCTATAATTGCCTATGGCAGCCTAAAGATTGTTAACAATCTTCAAGGGCTATAGGCATTTGTATTGCGGGTAATAGGCAAGAGGGAATAGGCAAGAGGCAAGGGTCGGAATGGCAGAGGTGCAGTCGTTCAGCTACGCTCACCAACCGGGAGCAGAGAAGAAAATCTTTCCATCTGACAACCAACAACTGACCACTGACAACTAAGGACTGACAACCGTAACCTATTCCACAATTAATTTATGAGTAGCTGCCGGCTGACAACCCGGCCAAAAAGTTGGAAAATACCATGAGTTTTGAGCAAAAAAGACGCGCCTTAATTACTGGTGCTAGTAGCGGAATTGGTAAAGTAACGGCTTTAGCATTTGCAAAAGCTGGAATAGATGTGGCCTTAGTCGGTCGTTCTCAACATAATTTAGAATTCGTAAGCAAAGCAGCCCACGAATTTGGAGTTGAAGCACAAGCTTTCTGTGTGGACTTGGCCGAAGTTGCCGAAGTTAAAGCTAAAATTCAGGCGATCGCCCAGGAGTTTGGTGACATAAATATTCTCGTTAATAATGCTGGTATTGGATATACAGGAAACCTGATCGACACATCTCTAGAAGACTGGCAGCAAGTCATTAACGTCAATCTCACCAGTGTATTTCAGTGCATGATGGGAATTTTGCCAGGAATGCGCCAACAAGGCCAGGGCACAATCATTAATATTGCCTCTATTGCTGCTAAACAGGCTTTTTCGGGTTGGGGGGCATACTGCGTCAGCAAGGCCGGTCTTCTTTCCCTATCCCAATCTCTTGCACAAGAAGAACGTGCCAATGGCATTCGCGTCATCGCCATTTGTCCAGGTTCTGTGAACACAGAAATTTGGGATACCCCCACAGTTAAGGCTAACTTTGACCGTTCCCAAATGCTAACTCCAGAAATTGTGGCGGAAACAATTCTCCACACTGTCTTATTACCACAACAAGCAGTGATTGAGGAATTGACTATCATCTCCAATGCTGGTGTTCTCTAATCGGTGATCTCGTCATTTATCTTTCTGAATGACTTATTACCACTGACAACTAACCAATTACAAATTACCAACATCTAATCATGACTATCGCTGCTTCAAATGGTGCTAATCTCTCTCAATCCCCTCTCATTCCTGACTTAGTAGAAGTTATTGTTCGCCCAGACCGCAACACTCATGATGGCAAAGAGGCAGAAATACATCCACCATCAGATGAAACCATGGACGAGATGATGGCAGCAGTCCGCACCATCCTAGTAGGAGTAGGAGAAGATCCAGAACGGGAAGGACTTCTTAAAACACCTAAGCGTGTAGCTAAGGCCATGAAGTTTCTCACCAGTGGCTACAATGAATCCCTAGAAGACCTCATCAATGGCGCAATCTTTGACGAAGGGCATGATGAGATGGTGTTAGTTAGAGATATTAATTTCTTTAGCCTATGTGAACATCATATGTTGCCATTTATGGGTAGAGCGCACGTCGCCTATATTCCCAATCAAAAAGTTGTGGGATTAAGTAAACTAGCCCGAATTGTGGAAATGTATTCTCGCAGATTGCAAGTCCAAGAAAGATTAACTCGCCAAATTGCTGAAGCACTACAAACAGTCCTCGAACCTAAAGGCGTTGCTGTGGTTATGGAAGCTAGTCATATGTGTATGGTGATGCGCGGAGTCCAAAAACCCGGTTCTTGGACAGTTACCAGTTCTATGGTAGGGGTATTCCAAGAAGAACACAAAACTCGTGAAGAATTCTTCAATTTAATTCGTCACCAAGCTTCATTCTTTTAATGAGGAAACAGAGAACAGAAGTTAACACTCAACAGTCAACCAACAACTGACCACTAACAACTGACCACTAACAACTGACCACTAACAACTGACCACTAACAACTGACCACTAACAACTGACCACTAACAACTGACCACTAACAACTGTCATCTATTCCCTAACTTTTGAAACAATAAAGCTACCTTGTCTAAATCTTTGTTACCTGGTGATTGTTCTACACCACTGGATAAATCAATACCATTAGGTGTAATCTGACTTAGGGCAGTTAAAATATTATCTGGAGTCAGTCCTCCAGCCAAAAACCAAGGAAGAGACGGGTTAAATCTTTCTAGCATTTGCCAGTCTAAGGTTTGTCCCGTTCCTCCTAACTGCTGGGGATGGTAGGCATCAAGTAGTAGAGTATCTACACAATCAGTATAATTAGTGGTGATTTGTAGATGCTCTAAATTGCGGACTCGTAAAGCTTTGATAATTTCTACTTGGGGTAGAGATTGACGCAATTGATGACAAAATTCTGGTGTTTCATCTCCATGTAATTGCACACCAGTTAAACTGGACTCTTGAACTACTTGACAAATTTTCAAAATAGTGGTATTGGCAAAAACGCCGATTTTATCAATATTTGGGGGAAGTAGGGCTGTTACCGCCTGAATTTGGGCTATGGTGACATAGCGAGGGGAACTAGGAACACAAATAAATCCTAGTGCTGTTGCACCCATAGACGCTATAGTTACAGACTGATGTGGTTGAGTAATACCGCAAATTTTAACCCGCATTTCCACCCCAAAAGTTACAAATAATCACAAAAGTATCTTAATTGAAGTTAAAAACTTTTGCTTTGTCCTGGGTAATTTTATAATCTGGTAGAATTATATTCATTTTTTCATTTGGGAGACACACCATAATGTCATCAATTTTATTAGCCGCAGCATCTGTTCCTGTTACCCCGGTGTGGAGTCCTACAGTTGGCATCATTATCAGTGCCAGCAGCGCAGTCATACTTTTACTCACTTTTGCACTTCAATCTGCTAAAGTTGGTCCTTCTATGCCCGTATTACCTATAAGTGTACCAGCATTTATTGGCGCAATGGCTTTTGGTCATCTGGTGGGAATTGGCATTGTTTTGGGACTGACTAATATTGGCAGCTTGTAAGTTGGTTTAATATTCCTTTTTTGTCCTGGCGATAGGTAAATTTATAACCTATCGCTTTTTTGCCAGATTCCAGACTTACCGCTTATGGTTATGGTTTATCTACTCATGCTTGCAGAAGCCCAAATAACTTGAGAACTGCTGTAATTAAGGTTAAATATGGTTGGCTGAATTAACTCAAAACCTTTATGAATCAAGGATTTAAGCCTTAAAAACTCTGTCCTGTTCTTTTTTTTACATCAGCCAATAGAGTTTTATAATCTTGCCGATCAGGATATTGTTGTGATAATTTTTCTAGTAATGCGATCGCTCCCTTCCCATCTCCTAACTGTAATCGCAGCATAGCCAGTTTTTCCATAGCATTCTGGTTATTTGGTTCTTTTTGTAAAACCAACTCATAACCCTTAACCTGTATTTGCAATTCACTTTCAGCAGATTTAACTACAACGGATTGCTGAGGTTTTTGCAAAGCTTGTTGCACAAAATTTATCCCTCCAAACAATATTGAACCAGCGAAGGAAGCAATGGAAATATAAGTAACAATTCTTTTCTTGCGTTCAATTTGCTTACCGCGCTGAATCGAGTAATCATTGGAATTAGTCATAATATATCAAAAATAGCTGTGATCAAAGGGCAGCCTTCCTCATAGTCATGATAATACCCACAACCCGCAAAAAAATATCATCCCAATAATAACTACCAAACCCTTATAGAGACAATTCATAAATTGTCCCTAGGGTGGTTTTCGATGTTTATTGATCTTCTAACTGACTGCTAAATTCTCTTGGGGAACGTCGTTTTAGTTCTATAGATTGACTACGGGGTAATAAGTCAAATATTTGTCTTAACTTATCGTCTATTTTCTCAAAAGGTACTTGACCTTTTTCATTCAAGACCACCTTACCTGACTGATCAAAAATTACCACTTGAGGTACACCACCTGAGTAATAATATCCTGGTTCTGTGGGTGTATAGGTCTGATTAGGGAAAATAGTATCCACACTAATGGGAATAATTTCTACTACTCGTCCGTAAAAAGCCTGTACCTCAGAAATAATCGGTGCATATTGTTTGCAGTCGCTACTATCATCAATGTAAAAAGTCATCATAGCTGGCTTATGTGCAGCCAATGTCTGAACTAAAGTTTCTCTAGCAGGTACTAAAGAACCATTACCAGCATAAACTACGAAAATATTGCCATCATATCGATCATCTTTAATACCTGCCGAAGCTGGCTGCATACTGATAAAGAATAGGCACACAAGCAGCAATAGGCATTTAGATACTAACCGTCGCCAGTTAGTAATTATTTGAGTTTGTAAAAAAAGCCACTTTATGCTATTCATCAACAGAAACCTTGTCTTGACTACTATTTTTGCTAAGTTTGTGCTGAACTAATATTAACTAGATTGGATATAATCACACGCACGCACTATTCTAAAGATAACCCTGAGTGGGACTATATTCTCTACTGGATTTGTCCTTTTGATGCTATCTTCACTAATTAGTTAAACTTACAAGTTAAAATTCAATTTACAATTATCGAAGCAATCTGGTACACCCCTTAACAAAAAATGGCCTCCTGCCTCCTACCTCCTGCCTTTTGCCCCCCTTAACAGGTTATTCATAAATCATGACTGTGGATCAGAAAATAAGAGTTATAGATAGATTACGCTTAGGCTTTGCGGTGTCAATAGCCAAAAGTGTGACTTTTTTCGTCAGATTACTGCGTCTTGGCGCTGCTAGTGTCCTACCAGGTTCTATTGCACGACGGATAGAACCCCATATTTTAGAATTATTAAGTCAGCAAGTCAAAAATGGAGTCATTCTGATTGCGGGCACAAATGGTAAAACAACTACAGCATTACTGTTATGTAGCATTTTAACAAAAAAAGGGTTTCGTATCGCCCATAATTCCACCGGGGCAAATTTAGAAAATGGTTTAGCAACTGCATTAATAGATAATGCCAATCTTCTGGGAAAACTTAATATAGATTATGCCATTTTAGAAGTTGATGAAAATATAGTTCCCAAGGTTTTAAAACCCCTCAAACCTCGGATTATTCTTTGTTTAAATCTCTTCCGTGATCAATTAGATAGATATGGAGAAGTAGATACTATTAGTAAACGGTGGACAAAGGTAATTTCTACTTTACCAGCAACAACCGTAGTTATTCCCAATGCCGATGATCCGACTTTATCATATTTAGGTCAACAGCTAGATCAAAGAGTTTTATTCTTTGGCTTAAATGAACCGGAAAATTATTTAGATGCTATTCCTCATGCAGTTGATTCTATCTATTGTCCCCGGTGTGGTCATGCTTTAGATTATCAAGGGGTTTACTTATCTCATTTAGGAGATTTTACTTGTCCTAGTTGTGGTTTTAGTAAAAGTAACCCGACATTATTTAGCCGAGAATGGCCGCAGATTCTTGTGGGATTATATAACAAATATAATACGTTGGCAGCAGCAACAGCTGCCCAAGAGTTAGGAGTTGATGCAGTTAGTATTAAGGACACAATTAATCATTTTCAAGCTGCTTTTGGTCGGGCTGAAGATTTAGTAATTGATGGTAAAAAAGTAAGGATTTTATTATCAAAAAACCCAGTCGCTACAAATGAAACTATTCGGGTTATCACTCAAAGCAGCGATAAAACTACTTTGTTAGTATTGAATGATAGAACCCCAGATGGTACGGATGTATCCTGGATTTGGGATGTGGATACAGAAAAGTTAGTAGAACGGGGAGGAACTTTGGTTGTGAGCGGCGATCGCGTGTATGATATGGCTTTACGTCTGCGCTATAGTCAATCATCTCTAGAAAGTAATATTAACCTAATTGTAGAACCAGATTTACAGCAAGCGATCGCTACGGCCCTAAAGCATACACCAACCCATGAAACCTTACATATTCTCCCCACCTATTCCGCGATGCTGGAAGTACGAGAAATATTCACCGGGAGAAAAATCCTTTAATTTTCTAAATTTTTAACCCTTCAAGTTCAATTGATTATTGTACCTGATGAGCTATAAAACTGCTATAACATTAATCAATTAGAACTATTAATATTGGAGAGACACAATACCCCTGTGTCTTTCCTGATTTAGACTTTTACTCCTGAGTCCTCAATTTTGTGATATGCAACAGCTATTAAAAACTGCTATCTTCGGTCTAATATTCGGCGTATTTAGTTGTAATTCTGTCAATATTAATAGTAGCAACAGTCGCCAAATTGTCACAAATAATATTAATAATAATCTACCATCTGTAGTCGCAACAAATAGCATTTTGTGTGATTTAACAAAACAAATTGCTCAAGATACAATTAACCTAACCTGTTTAATACCTCCCGGTATAAATCCCTTAAATTATAAATCCAGACCAGGAGATACTCAAACTATTGAAAATGCTGATTTAGTTTTATATCATGGTTATAACTTTGAGCCAGGTTTAAACAAAATTATTAGAACTCTGAAAAAGTCCCCACCAAAACTTGCGGTTGCTAAAACTGCTGTCAGCGATACGATTAACATTATCAAAAACAATCAACAAATTGTTGAGCCTCATGTTTGGCATAATCCTAATAATACCATTAAAATGGTGAAACTAATTAATACTAAATTGATGAAAACCTTTCCTAAAAACAAAGATCTTTATAATAGAAATACAAAAAAGATTACTCAAGAGATCAATCAATTGGATAAATGGATTAAATTCAGATTAGCCAGTATTCCTAAAAAAAATCGGAAATTAATTACAGCCCATAACGCCATGATTTATTATGTTACAGCTTACGATCTTCCCTATCAAGGTAATTTAGCCAATGCGAAAAGTGCTGGAAAATTGACAGATACAAAAATAAAAAACCTAGCTAAAGATATTCAAAAAACCAAAGTACCAACTATTTTCGCTGATACTACCACTAACTCTAATGTACTCACTCCTATCGCCACACAAGCTGAAGTCAAAGTTTTTGAAAGACCATTATATATTGATGGTTTAGGTGAACCAGGAAGTGATGGCGAAACATATCAAAAAATGATGAGTGCCAATACCAGAATCATTGTAGAAGGACTAGGTGGAACATATCTCAAATTTGAATGGAAATCAAAGTAGGAGTAATTACTAATGAGTTCTAAGAGGATGTCTGAAAAGTATTATATGAAAACAATAATTTTTAAAAACCTATTCCCTACAGGGAATCCACGGTGTAGACAGAAGTTTAATTAAGAACCCCCAATTCTGGGGGAATAAGAAATTCAAAGTCCCCTAACCCACTTAATGATTACTGACGTGGTTTTTTCTTAGCAACCTTAATCACAGGTAAGGGGTCACTAGAAGACTGGGGGGGCAGATAATATTGAACCATAGGTTCTTCTGGTACAGGTGGGCGTTGCTGGATTCGCCATAATTTGAAAATCAGGGCTATTCCTGATGTACCTAAACCAAATGCAAAAAGTGACCAGCTATCATCCAAGCCACCGATTAGAGC
Organism: Cuspidothrix sp.; assembly: GCA_046080125.1. Lineage (GTDB taxonomy): Bacteria > Cyanobacteriota > Cyanobacteriia > Cyanobacteriales > Nostocaceae > Cuspidothrix. Next base: position 20,755 of record JBJTTJ010000118.1, on the reverse strand, counting down.
ATCTACAACACCCATTGTGATCAAGGCACTGAGAATAGGTTCTTTACGGTAGGCTGATTTTAAAAGACGAGGTAATACAGCATTCATCACAGCTTAGTTACTTCCACTTAGAGTTTTTGTATAGATTTCAAGAGGCAAATCCTGACTATAATTTGTCTATTGGATTAAGGGCAAATAATAGCAGATATAATTATAATTTCCTTTGGTGAAAAGGGGGTACGGGAATTAGTAAGGCGACTGAGTTAAACTTTCCAGACAAAAATCATCATTAAAGAGATGTAGAGACGTTCCTGATCTGGGGGTGTTCGTCTCTACTATTATATCAACAATGGTAAATTATCAATCTATTTTAAACCTAGCCATGCAAGTACACCTTGATTGGTAGTGTATTCAATGACAACCATTAGGATGAAGCCAATCATAGCCGCTCTGCCATTTAAACGCTCCGCATATTCATTAAAACCAAATTTTGGTTCTTCCAACTTGGGGGTGACAGTAGGTTGTGTGTGTGTCATTATTAATCATTCCTTTGGTGTAATTGACAAAGAGAAATGTACAGGGGTTTCTCAACTAGGCGGCCAGGGAGACTGGCTAGAAGTTAACAATTTTTAATTATTCTTTATCTATTTTAATAATACTGGCGGATTAGTCAAGATGTAAGCTGTAGAGAATAAGGACTTACCACTTTCAATTATGAGTAATCGGGAAATTAGATTTTGATCCTTGATTTATGAGGGTTTGAGCTCCATTCGCCAAAATTGGATCGGTACTGTCAGGCTAAAGTCAAACAATAAAATATTAGAGGCGATCAATGGAAATAGGAGTTCCTAAAGAAACTAAAGATCAAGAGTTTCGGGTTGGTTTAAGTCCTTCTAGTGTGCGGGTATTACGGGAAAATGGCCATGACATATTTATAGAAACTCAAGCTGGTAATGGTGCGGGTTTTACTGATGAAGATTACGAACAAGCTGGGGCAAAAATTGTGAATACTGCTGATTCTGCTTGGAATCGAGAATTAGTGATTAAGGTGAAAGAGCCTTTAAGCAGCGAGTATAAATTCTTGCGAAAAGAGCAGTTGTTGTTTACTTATTTACATTTAGCAGCAGATCGGAAATTAACAGAATATTTAATTGATTGTGGAATCTGTGCGATCGCCTATGAAACCGTAGAACAACCAGGAACAAATAGACTTCCCTTGCTCACTCCCATGAGTATTGTTGCTGGTCGGTTAGCTGTACAATTTGGGGCGAGATTCCTGGAACGTCAACAAGGGGGAAGAGGCGTACTTTTAGGTGGTATACCAGGAGTCAAACCCGGTAAAGTCGTGATTTTAGGCGGAGGTGTAGTCGGTACAGAGGCCGCAAAAATTGCCGTTGGTATGGGTGCATTAGTACAAATCTTAGATGTCAATGTGGAGCGCTTATCCTACCTAGAAACCCTATTTGGTTCGAGAGTAGAATTAATTTACAGCAATTCTGCCCATATTGAAACTGCTGTTAAAGAAGCTGATTTACTTATTGGTGCAGTTTTAATTCCCGGCAAAAAAGCACCTGTTTTAGTATCCCGTGAATTAGTGAAACAAATGCGTCCGGGTTCAGTGATTGTTGATGTCGCTGTTGATCAGGGTGGATGCGTCGAAACACTACGTCCTACATCTCATACCAAACCAATATATATTGATGAGAGTGTAGTTCATTATGGCGTTCCTAATATGCCAGGAGCAGTACCTTGGACATCAACTCAAGCGCTAAATAACAGTACCTTACCCTACGCTGTCCAATTAGCAAATCTGGGACTGAAAGCTTTAGAGGTTAATCCAGCTTTAGCTAAGGGCTTGAATGTCCAAAATCATCGTCTTGTACATCCTGCCGTGCAAGAGGTATTTCCCAATTTAGTTGGGTAATTTAGCGGTGGGTAATTGGGAATTGGAAAAAATCATCTTCCCAATTGCCAATTTTCCAATCTACAGAACGAAAGTAAGGGTAATTCATGAATTACCCCCCTAGACTTTGCAGTTACATTTTGCGTAAGTTCTATCTATTGGAGCATAGATAAAATGCTATATTTTTTCACCAAAATCACAAATCACCTATTTTTTCGTTCTCCTTTTTCTGTGATAGTAACGCTGCCAATTCCTTGTAAAATACCGCGACCAATTAAACCTAAACCCCTACCTATTACTTGCGTCAGTACAAAAACAATTCCAGTTCCCAAAAAACCTGCCAAGGATTGTATCTGGGGAGCGATCGCATCCCGAAATTCTAGCAATAATGTCACCCATAAAGGAATGTCAGCCAGTTCTACTAATTCCTGATTACGAGGAGCATAAACCGATATTTTGGCAATGCCACGCGGAGTAAATACAAATAACTCATAACGACTTTCAAAAATTGTTTGAGCTTCGGTGATATATTGAGATAATTGATATTTCCAAGATAAATTATTTCTAAATCTTTCAATTTCTCTGGTAGAAATTATGTGGCGATCATAAAAGTTTTGTTTGATAATTTCTACATCTGCTAAATAATTTAGTAATGGCTGAATCACACCATTAGCTATATAGATAAATAAATTCTCCAAAATTGTTAAAGCTTGAGATTGAGCTTCTTTGCTTCCCGGTCTATAGGCAATATTATCAATATACAAATCTGTAAATAAAATTAAATAAGATAGTAATTCAAAAAATAGGGGGACTTTCTGAATTATTTGGTTTTCCAATCCTATAGTTTTATCTAATAAAAATGTAGCTAAATTAATTTCTACTTTATTAACAATAATTTGCTGATAAGTACCAAAAAATTCTGTTATTGTAAATTGCCATAGATTTATTAATATCTGATCCTTTAAATTATATAACTCGTGGCTGTTAAAATTAAAAGACCTAATTTCTGCCAACTGCTGAGAAAATTTATGCACAATAACATGAAGCAATTCTCGCTTTTTGTCTTCTCTGAGAATATCAATTTCTAAAGGCGTATTCGTAAGATTTTCTAAGGGAAATTCTAATTTATTCAAACATTGTGTTAATAATTCAGCTTGCAATTGTTGAGAACTAACCACAGGTGGTATATTATTGAGCGGTTGTGGCTCTGTTTTAATTATACTGGGAGTAGCTAAAATATCTGGTGGTATTTGTTGTCTTTCCTGGGCTGTTGTTAACAAATGATTCACACACCACCGGGCAGCTAAAAGTTCTCGTTGTCTTCCTGCTAAAATAACTTGATTTAATAGACTTATTCCCGGTAGTTTTAATTGTTCTGTGACTTGATCAAGAGTATAATTAATGTAGTTAATTCCTGAAGCCTGTATACTCTGTCTCAACTTAGCAAATGGTAGAGAAGATACAACAACTGGAGCAATTTTTGTCTCTACAGGCCAATAATAACTACCATTGGCTACCTGTTCCACAATTGGGACTAATTGAGAAATTGATATCCCCTTAGGACAATACCCATTTACCCCTGTCGCTTTTGCCGCCATGAGTAATTCTGGCGGGGATAGGTCAGTTAGGAGTAGTATGGGTATGTGAGGGTATAAAGATTTCAGTTCCCAACAGAATTGACTTCCTAGTCGTTCTTGATCTAATGCTAAAATGATCAACTTAATTTGCTGAGGGTTTTGTGCTAGGATGTCCGTCAACACTTGCAAAGCCGCAGTGTTAGTAGAAACATCAGCTACTACCCGTAAATTAGGGATGGATTCCAGTGTCACCTTTAGTCCTAAACGGAAAATTGGATCTGGGTCAATCAATAAGAATCCTAAAGGGCGATCGCTCATTAGTGTACTCGAATACTTCCAAGATTTACTTATGACAGATTATTCTTTAATTGTGTTAATCCTACAAATACCGATACTTCCGTAGGAACAATCCCAAATCCCAAATCCCAAAACTATTTCCCATCACCGGATTGATGGCGATAACCGTAAAAATTAATACTATATTCAGTAATTTTAATTCCTGTTTGTGCCTCTACTTGAGTTAATAATTCATCTGGTAACTTGATGTGGACATCTAAAATTTGCTTTGTATCTATACAGTTAACATGACTGTGAGAATCACTGATATTTCCGTACAATCTACCATCACAATGTTCAATACATTCTATAATACCTTGACTAGAGAGTGCTTCTAGATTTTGATAAACTGATGTGTGTCCTATTTCCTTACCTTCTTGATTTAGACGATCATAAATTTCTCTTGCTGAAAGATGTTTATTAACTTGCCAAAGCAATTCTAAAACAAAACGACGTTGACGACTAAGACGCATCCCCAACATTTGACATCGCTCTAGAGCATCTTCTAAAGAACGGATAGATTTTGGATAACTTGCTTGTTTGTACATATTTCAGGTTCTGAATTTACGGAAAATAGGAAAAATGTGCCGATCAAATCAAACAGTTACCACTCCAGTCCAGTAAAACTATAGATACAGGACACCTAAGAAAAAAGCACTAAATAGGCACTCTTATTAAGTATGAGAAGTGGCTAATAGATCATTAGCTGTCAACTTAGGACTAGCTCTAAAACAAACTCATTACAACTTTAGCTGAAAATTCTTCCAGATGTCTACCTAAAAACATCAAAAACCTGCTACTGTGTATTCTCAATACCGCCTTTGCAAGTAACAAAGTAGCTAGTCCATGACAATCACAATCACTCTCAACAACGACTGTATTTATAATTTGGATCTGTCACCTGCCTTAACTGTGATTGAAGGGATTGTACAAGCGGGAAACATTTCCTCCTGTGAACAGCAGTTGCGTCTACAAATTAATTATGAACTAGAAGCAAGTGATCCTAGAGAACTATCGGAAATTCCAGAGGTAAGACTATGGTTTGTCCGCTTAGATGCTCAATACCCTTGGTTACCATTTTTACTAGATTGGCAAGCAGGAGAATTAGCTCGGTATACAGCTATGTTAGTACCTCATCAGTTTAGCTCTAAAGAAGGTATCCAGTATAACCCGGAGGCCTTAGAAATATTTTTGATGCACAAGATCTTCATTTTAAGTGATTGGTTGCACAAACAAAATATTCCTAGTCGTGCTCGATTGAGATCCTTTGCCCAAATTCTCGGTTATGAATTGGATGATGCTCTTTTTACAGTGATTAGAAACGGTAATTCCCAAGCAGCAATAGAGAACAGGGAAGAAAGTTAACAGTCTTTTGGTGTCTAGTTTTTAGATGAATTTTGTATCTCACACCAGTGTATACCGTTATAGATTTTCGATTTTGAATTGCTCGCCCAAAATTCAAAATCGAAAATCAAAAATTCCCATTTGAGAGTCAACCACCCCAAATTTTCTCTAACACTATTTGGGGTGAAATATCTGCTATTTTTCCCGTAGGGGAAGTAATCGTTAAAACTTTCTCGCTGGTTGGTAATAATTTTTCAGCATCAGCAGAATTTAACAAAGCAATTGTATATGTTTCCACAGCTACACTTATTTGTAGGAGGCTATTTTCCACAGATAACAATAAACTAGCACCGCCAATGATGGCTGCTAATCTACCAATATTATCGGAGGTAGTAACTTTAAGTTGGGGACAGATTTCTAAAAGTGATTGAACAAAATTCTGACCATTGGCTTCTTTAATGACAACAATAGGTAAATCCGGCTGTTTTTGCTGACAACCTCTAATGATTTCTTGCCAAGTAGCCAATGGATAGGTTGTATTCGTATTTCCACTGGCATTAATGAGAATAAAACCAGTTTCATTGACTCCTAATCTTTTCTGTTCTGCTTGCGCCCATTCAATATCTGATCTAGACAAATTAATGGATAATGGTGGACAAGTACCATCAACCTTTAAAGGAGTTAGTAAGTCATGGTAAGTCTTAGCCGTATACTGTGATAGTTTGGGCTTGATTACATCGGTCAAAAAAACCGCGCCTTGACCTTTGTAGCCTATGCGTACAGGGATACCAGTCAGCCACATTAATAAACCTACAAACCAACTTTGACCTACCATAATAGAGACATCATATTCCCGATCGCGGATCAGTCCCACTAAGTTACCCCAATCAGCTGAACTATTACGATCTTTGTAGTCAAAGGTGAGGACATCATTCACCGACTTGCTGAGTCGGTAAGCAGCTTTGGACTGGGGTTCGACAATGACATCTATTTGGACTTGGGGATAATAACGCTTGAGATCGTCAAGGGTGGCAAAAAAAAGGATTTGGTTATCAATTGAACCAGGTACAAGGGCTACTACACGCATAATTTTTATTGACGCTTATCGTTTTATATTCTAAGAGAATATAGGAATTGAGCAGTTCAGAAGTTTTTGAACTTTGAATTTATTTTTACTTTAGTTAACAATTAAGGAAAGTTGTGCATTTACTAATTCCCGCAGCCGGCAGTGGCAAAAGAATGGGCGCTGATCGTAATAAACTTTTGTTAGAGGTATATTCAAAACCTTTGATTGCTTGGACTTTGTTGGCGGCAGAAGCAGCAAGTTCCATTAGTTGGATAGGAATTGTTTCTCAACCTGGTGATTGGGAAGATTTCAAATCCATTATCGCTGATTTAAAACTGAAAAAAACAATTGAATTTATTGTTGGTGGTTCTACCCGTCAGGAGTCAGTTTATAATGGTTTACAGGCATTGCCGAAGACTGCCAAACAAATATTAATTCATGATGGTGCTCGATGTTTAGCAACACCCGGATTATTTAATGCTTGTTCGGAAGCAATTCTTAACTGTTCTGGTCTAATAGCAGCTATACCAGTAAAAGATACTATTAAGATCGTTAATAAGGACGGCATAATTACCAGTACACCGGAAAGACAACAACTGTGGGCAGCCCAAACACCTCAAGGATTTGATGTTAAATTACTCAAAAAATGTCATGCTCAAGGTGTAAGTCAAGGCTGGGAAGTGACTGATGATGCAGCCTTGTTGGAAAAATGTGGGCTTGAGGTGAGGATAGTTCTAGGAGAAGAGACTAATTTAAAAGTTACCACTCCTCAAGATCTAGCGATCGCAGAATTTATCTTGAGTCATAGATAAGAGGTGGGGGAAGAATTTTGTCATCAGCAATCTAAAGATCTCAAACTCGAATGTCTAAGAATATACCTATAGCCAGCAAAATAGAAGCAATTCTTTACTTAAAGGGCAAACCCTTATCCATCAGTGAAATTGCTGAATACGCCTCCTGCGATCGCTTGACAGCAGAAGAAGGAATCATGGAACTGATGGAAAATTATTCCCGTCGAGATACGGCCTTGGAAGTGGTAGAAACTGGAACTGGTTATAGTTTGCAACTACGATCGGATTTTCATGACATAGTACAAGCACTGATCCCAGTAGAATTAGGCGTGGGTACTTTAAGGACATTAGCAGCGATTGCCCTCCATAATCCCATCTTGCAAAGCGAATTAATTAACTTACGAGGATCGGGAGCTTATCAGCACGTCCAAGAATTAGTAGCAGCTGGTTTTATTCGCAAACGCCGCGATCAGGATTCTCGCTCCTATGCCCTGCAAACAACACCAAAATTCCATCAGTATTTCCAAATTGAACAACTGCCGCAAATTGTGACTACATCAGAGAAAGAACAACAACTAGAACTGGAGTTAGAAAGACTACAACCACAAGAAAAAACCATTGAAAACTAAAAAACTCCCTCCCTAAGACCCCCTACTTCCATCTTCTCTTGCCTATTTCCTGTAAAAAATACGTTACCCTATAGATATGGTTTAGAGTAGAATTAGCAATTAAGCTAACATAAGTCGCCAATGGTGTTTGATCCTGATTTTTTACATGACGATTCTGAGCAGCACCCTAATCAACTTCTGAATGATCGCTTTGGGGATAACCCAAATCAATTGCTTAAATATTTACAGCATCAATCTCCCGAAGTTTTAGCCCGTGTTGCCCAGTCTGTCAGCCCTGAAATTAAACAAATCATTTCTCAGAATGTCCAAGGACTGGTGGGCGTAATGCCATCAGAACATTTCCATGTCCAAATTGCAACAGACCGAGACAATCTGGCGGGATTACTGGCATCGGCAATGATGACAGGTTATTTTCTTCGCCAAATGGAACAGAGGATGCAATTGGAACACTTATCTAATCAGTAGTCAATCATACAGGTGTGATTAATCATGCCTGTAAGGAGGCCATACTTCGACTTCCCTCAGTAACCTATTCAAGCCAAAGTCTAGCGAATAGATAATTATCTAGATTACAGAAATTGATCATCATCTGCGGGGATCAAATTTACTTATTAGACATAGGAGTGAAAATTATGCTAGGGACAATTTATGAATTGTCTCTACAGGGTTTTGGTGGCTACCCATATTTAATTTCTGGAGATATCTATTGGTGAGGGAAATTTTATCCTATCTTCATGATTTCCCCACTAAAATCTAAGAATTAGCGATTTCTGGATTTGTTGATATGAGATTTTCCCATCGTTCACTATGTTTTTTGAGTTTGTTTAGCACTTTGAGTTTATTATCCACAATCCCCCAGTCAAAAAGTGCTAATGCTGTCCCTGGTGTTTGTCCAATTCCCGCTTTAGCTCGTATTCAACGCCATCAAGTGAATCCTGGTGAAACTTTGACATCCATAGCTAATCGCTATAACCTAGCACCAGAAACTATTATCGCTGTTAATCCATCTGTGAAAAATGGCGTGGTGACACCAGGTACAGAATTACAAATTCTCCCCTTCAATGGTATCGTGGTGGAAGTTACTGGTAATCAAACCTGGCAACAAATCGCATCTAAATATAAAGTTCGTCCAGATACAGTATTTGAAATTAACGGTTGTCAGAAAAAGCCTAAATTTATCTTTTTGCCCGTAGTAGGGGGGGTAGCGACTCAACCGCAAATGAATTCTGCTACTACACCTAGTCAGTCTAATGGTAAGATTAGTGGCTATCCTTTGCCAAATACAGCAGATGTAGTCTTATCCTATGGTTGGCAAATTCATCCAACTACGGGAGATGTATTTTTTCATAGTGGTATAGATTTATTAGCACCTGTAGGTAGTTCCGTACAAGCGATCGCTCCCGGAATTGTCGTCTTTGCTAAGGAACAAGGCAGTTATGGCAAATTAGTCATTATCAACCATACAGACGGATTACAAAGCCGTTATGCCCAACTTGACAGCATCAAAGTCACCTTTGGTCAAAAGGTAAATCAAGGTGATATTTTGGGAGCAGTTGGCACAAGCGGACAACCAACATCTACTCAACCGCATCTACATTTTGAAGTGCGTTCCAATGGTTCCCTAGGTTGGGAAGCAAAAGATCCTCAAGGGTTTTTTAAGTAATTAGATTGGCGTTCAAAATTGATGCTTGTAATTTATTATATATTATAGCAGGGAACTCTTAACTGGGAACAGAGTTGAAAGTCATAAGATTGGTTTTTTAGGTAAATTCTGTATCTCATTTAAGTGCATACTGTTATAAGCCAATTCTACTTAGCTATTTTCAACCACATCAGGACTTACGCAAAAGGGAATGAAAGTAGGGGTAATTCATGAATTATCCCTAGGCAAGAATAAGGTTTTCAGTCACATCTTGCGTAAGTCTTAAAATATATATTTTACTAATGTAAGTTTTGGACATTGTTATAATTATGAAGTTAGGACTTACACACAGGTTACAGAATGGGAAACCACGGATTAATGAGGGTTTTAGATAATTTTGCGTAAGTCCCCAAGGTTCTAAAAATCAAAATAGATGTAAGGTAAGCTACCTTCTGGGGCTAGTAACCATACCGCATAAAAACATAGAGGCACACAAACAATTTTAATTGGCCAACTTAACTCTAATTTGATGATGTGTTTCAAGAAATAAGAGACGCTCATGAACAAGGGTATTCCTAAAAGTAAGCAATAAAGCTGAGATTGGCTGATATTGAGAGCTTCAACATAGACCTTTTCAACGAATTGTTGATCACCCGGATGACCCCAAAGATTTTGGATCACTAAATTCGAGTCTTGGATGTCAGGAAGACGAAACCAAATCCAAGATGTAAAGACCATGATTTGAGTCAAAAACCACGCAATAATTACACCTATAGGGGTCCGCCAAAATAGCTTAATAATTGTCCAGCGATCGCTTACTGTACTGATGAGACGACGAACTACTAAAGCCAGACCATGTAGTAGACCCCAAATCATAAAACCCCAGGCTGAACCATGCCAAATACCAGCCACTAGCATAACTATCAGCAAATTTCCGCAGGTACGTATTAAACTGCGACGAGAACCACCTAAAGGGAAATAGAGATAGTTCCGTAACCAGTCGCCCAGTGTGATGTGCCACCGTCGCCAGAAATCGGCAATACTGGTAGTAAAATAGGGAAAATCAAAGTTTTCTGGCAATACTAAACCGAATAATAAAGCACTACCGCGAGCTATATCTACATAGCCATTAAAATCTAAATATAACTGTAAGCCATAAGCAAGGGTAGCTAACCATAAATCCGTGCTTCCTGCTCTTTGCAAATTGCCAAAGCATAAATCTACAAATATTCCCAAATTATCCGCAAGAATGCCTTTTTTCACTGCTCCTCTGGCAATGAACCATAGTCCGTTGGCAACTCTATCAATACTCAGAAATCCTATATTAGTGAATTGTACTGATAAGTTATGATAGCGAGTAATTGGACCTGAGATGAGCTTAGGAAAAAATAGCTTGTATGTAGCAAACTCGATAAATTGAGAACTAGCAGGATCACCACGGTAAACATCTATTAGATAGGACAAACATTCAAATGTGAAGAAAGAAATCCCTAAAGGTGCAACTATTTTTACTAACGAATCTGGTGAATTGGTTGAGAAATTGAAAACTAGATTTATCAAATGATTTATATATTTAAAACCCAATAGCAGCAACACATTTAAACCTATGCCAGCCCATAATATTTTCAATCGGTGTTGATTCCAGTCAGCTTGAGCAAATTGCCACTCTTCCTTAGATAAACTCCAGTCTTGAGAATATTTTCCTGGTGAAGTATTGTTACCTATTTCTAACCCCAAACGGAAGTTAATAAATGTTAGTGCCAACAATAGGGGTAAATATTGAATATTTAGGGATGCGTAAAATATCAAACTAGCTATTAACACTATCCATAATCTAATATTTGCTATATTAATAGTCCAGTATATGCCTAAAACGGTCAATAGAAACAGACCATAAGAAATGGATATAAATTTCATTGTTTATTAGCTAGGGAACAGGGAACAGGGAACAGGGAACAGGGAACACCGAAGTTTTGAGCGATTTTACTTTTCTTCACATACCTTTAAATTTTTTGGTTTACCTACTTATATCTTTTTGATTATGTTTAGTAAAGAGGTAAAGATAAAGTCCAAATCTTTATCTTTCCCAGAAGTTTATTTCCCACTTGGCCAGGTAATCATGGGATCTACAGCCAGTTTTTTTGATACTTCATAAGCACCATAACGGTTAAGGTGACTAGGATCAGAAAAGTAATCATTGATTGTTGGCCATAACTGACTGAAATCACGATATATAAAGTGAGAATTGGTAAAGTTTAATAAGTAGGCGTGGAACTGCTGTTCATATTGTGTGCGGACAGGATCTAAGTAATCTGAAGTTAGAGGCATATTAACAAAAACTAGAGAAATATTATTTTTTTTGGTAAACTGTAAAATTGATTGAAATGCCTGATCTTGTTTACCTAAGAGTTGGAAAGATTTATAGTCATTGTCATAATCTCCAGAAACTTTAGGGTGTTTTTGATAGTATGTTTTGGGATTATAACGAATAGATAAAGGTAAAAATCCATCAAAATCAACTCCAACAACAGAAGAATTATTATCTATTTCAGAATTATTGCCAATGCCAGGTTTTAATTGTTTCTGAGTATCTTCTGAATTAACAGGGAGATATTTAAGTTGCTTTTGCAGCAGGGCTTTAATTTGATCACGGTTTTTATAACTAGTAGATAAATTAGCAATAGCTTGATTTAGCCAATCGTTGCTGGTTTGAAAAAAACCGACATCTTCTTTGACAATTTTAATATTGATTTTATCTGGTGTTTGTTCTGGATGTTCAGGAAATGTTTTTAATTGATGTAAGATGTGTTTGTATCCTGGGGATGATTCAATGGCATTAAAAGTGATATCTTCTCTACCATTATTAAAAGCACGAGAACCATCGGCCCACAAAATCAATTTCGGCAATTCTTGAGGTTCTAAAACATGACGGATAATTACATCAACAACTTGGGCAGTTGCGCCATTAATACCAAAGTTAAATATATCAATATCACGCTTACCTAGGCTGGTTAAAGCATTAGAAAGAGCGGTAGGATCAACTCCTCGCAATGCGCGAGAAGATCCGATAATTAGCACATCTGGAGGATGTTTTTTAGTTGCCAAACGTTGTTTATATAGAGCTAATTGTTCATCTAATTGGCGAGTATTAAAACTTGGCATTTGTGAACGTGCTGCCAATAAAATTGCTGTAGATGTAGCCTTTTCTTTTAATGGTGCGGCTGGTAAATTTTCCGACGCTCCTGCATCATTAATAAATCCAGAAGCATTAAAAGTAGAATCTGTATGAGAAAATGCAGATGTTTTCGATTGATTTAATGAAGATATTCCTCCTTGAGGTTCGACAGTTAAAGACAGATGAGATTCGGACGATACCCTAGAAATTTTAGTAGTTTTCGGTGAATTTTTGAGAGTATGGGTAACAACGTACCCTAACATCAAATCACTTTGCAATGTGAGGAGTAATCCTAATACCAACCAAATCAGACAGCCACCAATTCCTTGATACTCAGGATTTTGCTCACCGGCCTGGTGGACTGTTATAAATAGTTGGCTGTTTAAAAGTAATTTTTTAATCAGTTGATTGGTATTTGCCGCCCTTTTTTTTGCGAGTTCTTTAACAGAATTGTGTACTTCCTCATTTGTTAAATTAGGACTTGAAACTCGTTCACTGGTTTCATTGATCACGGGAGAATTTATATATTCAGGGGTAAGGGCAAATTCTAGTGTAGGTTCAGGAACTAATTGAGAACGTTCATGTAAGTCAACACCATGATGCCATACAGGTTCTTTATCTCCAGCACGACGGCCATAAATACGGATACCACTAATCCGGGAAATTTTCAATTGGCGGATAAATTGAGTCACTTTGTGACAAACTTGATGGCGTGTAGGACAAACTGGAGCATCACAGATGATGTGTAATAAATCTTCCTTAGCAACTAGCAATACTCGAATACCACCTGTTTTCAATCGCCAGTTGAGATCGGGATTGAGTAAACGCTCTAGTAGAAATATAATTGCACCATTGTCACCTGCACGGGCAAGATCCAAAGCAGATATAGCTAAATCTGGATGTTGACATGGGGGTAAGGACACCCAGTGTATCCAACTAGGTTGTTTGTCTCCAGTTTTGTGTCCATATATAGCTGCTGAAAGAATTGCTTGGGGGGCGATGGTGTCCAATAAAGGAACAATTGTCTTGATGACAGTTTCTTTATCTGGTGCGGGGGAGGTTTGGAGAATATCAAAAGCTGGACTACAGAATATATGCAGAGTAGATTCTTTTAGAGAAGTTTGAACAGCAATTTTAAATCCTAGTAATTCTGCTGATAATATTGTGGCGATCGCTTGTAAATCACCCCATCGCGCCCATTCTTTTAACATTACCTCTGGCGGTGTCAAATCTACTCTCAACCGCCAGTCTGGCTCTGTTTCCCCTCGTACCTGAAAAACCAGAATCCCATCTTGATAGCCCACCAGTTTCAAATGTCTGAGTTTTTGGGCTACTGTTTCTGCCAATAATGAAGGATCAGGACTATAACTAGACTGGCAAAGTATCCAAAGACGATTAAGGGTAATTTGGGGGTTGGTTTTGCTAGGACATTGGCTAATTTTTACCTGTACAGCTACACCTAAATGACTTAAATGTTCACTGAGATAGCGAGCAATGGCATCTATATCCCCCTGGCGTGCTAAACTCTCATTTGAGATCATCAGTGAACCATCGGTAATTTTAGGTATATCTGCTTGAGTTAATAGGGCGGCTTCTACTTGTTCTAAATGTCGCTCTATTTGGTGTAAGGACACTCGATGACACCATTCTGGGCGATGGTCTCCTTTTTTACGTCCGTAAACTAATACCTGATAGATAGAGGGCTCGTCATTAGTCAGGGTATCTACATCAGTTTGTTGTATAGCTTTTAATAACTCTAACAAAGTTTGCCAACGTTCTGGACACTTAGCACTTTCACACAAAATATGCAGGTCATTACCTAACAACTGCACTTTTACGCCGAAAGTATTTATACCCGTTGCTTGGCTTACCCATTGCACTAAGGATTTTTGACGAACTGCTTGCAGCAGTGCTTTGCTATCAGGTAATACGGTTTTCATGGGCGGTGAAATTTAACAGGAATGGTGATTTGGGTAGCCTATGCTTGTTAACTAGAACCATAGAATTATCACATTTTGACGTTTTTTTGACAATTTTGTGATCTTCCCACCTGATACAATTGTAGGCGTTCAGGTGTGGGGCGGGGTTTATACATACCTTCAGGAGTTGAGTTAACAACACGGTGCGCTATCAGGATGAATAAAGAATGAACAACTTTTTTCTTTCCTATTTCCTGAATCCTTATATACAATTGACCAATATCCAGTCCTGGTAACTTTTAAGTTTTAGCATCCCCATCTAGTTTTGTCTCTGAAATCAAAAATTAACTTTTCCGTCCATTTTATCCGTCTAGTAATTAATCATAAAGACCATGACACCTCTAAAAAAACAGTTTCCTTCTCAAACCGGATTTAATTGCCTCTGGTTGCGGATTAATAAGTCTTGTTTTTTACAAATCGGTGCGGTATCTGTACTGATGTTGCTCCTGGCTGAAAGGGCAACTAGTGAAGCACTGCTTAACTTGGGTGAAGCTAGTGAAGAATTATTTCGAGGCGATCGCCTACCTTTACTTAATTTCCCTGATGATGATCTTTAATATCCATGAATCCTAACAATATTAACCATTTACCCATACCTCCCCACTTCAACCGGGAAAAAGTTATCAGGATTTCCAGGATGTAAGGATTTTCAGGATGTTTTTGATCATTTATGGTTTTCTTTGAATGATATGGGAATATATTATTCAATCTTTACAGAAAATCTAAAAATAACAATCGGTGTACATCCTCAAATCCTGGTTATCCTGATTCTGACAAAAGAATATATCTTTATTATTCTTGTTCAAGTATTGTGTTATAAGTAAGTAGATGAGAATAAATCAAAGTAGATTAAGTAATGTAAAAAAATGAGCTGCTTTGGTAGTGAGGACTTCAGTCCTCAAATGAAGAATAAATTCTTCACTACAAACTTTGAATTATTCAGTCCATTCTACTTAATTAGTTCAGAGTTAGAAGAGTAAAAATATCATGATTTTAGATTTTAAAAATGCTCTTTCCACAATTTCACCTAAATTAACTTATGATGTGTTGATTCAAAATCAAGCAGATGGCACGGTTAAAGCCACATTATTAAGTTTACCAGATTGTCAAGGTTTAGGTGCTACTAAAGAAGAAGCATTAAATAATTTGATTCAACTTTTTCAAGCCCAAAAACCAGAGATAGTAACTTTAGAAATCGAACCACCTCCAACAGAACATCCTTGGTTGAAATTTGCAGGAATGCACAAAGATAATCCCCTGTTTACGGAAGCACTAGAACATATAGAAAATGAAGGTAATGCTTGGGATGTGCTAGAGGCATTAACAGGAACTATTGAAGCACCAAGTGATTGGTCAATTCAACATAATCACCATTTGTATGGAACGCCGAAAAATCATGATGAGATCATAGAATGAATTAAGAAAGATTGTTTGTAGATACTGTATTTATTCAGGCTTTGGTAAACAAAAATGATCAGTATCATACTCAAGCCAAAGCATTATTAGCAAGGGTGAAAAATGCCATTGAAGTATGGGTTACAGAAGCAATTTTGATAGAGGTTGGTAATGCTTTAAGTGCAGTAAATCGCACAGCATCAGTTCAGTTTATTAATAAGTGTTATCAAATAGATAATATCAAAGTTGTCAGTGTAGATACAATGCTTTTCATGCGTGCACTGGGACTTTATAAGAGAATATATCTTTATTATTCCCAGAAAGCCTATAAATAACAATCCCGTACATCCTCAAATCCTGGTTATCCTGATTCTGACAATCACGTTAATACACTTTCTTTAATTTGCAATTTATTAACAATACTTTCTTCTAAAAGATGATAGAGAAAATGAGGAGTTTTTAAATTAGCTCAATGTAATAGATTTTGATAAACTCCACACGCTGATTCATCATTTAAAATCCGATTGTGAATAATTCTCGTCCATTCTGGTGCGGTGATCATTAATTGTGGAACAACTTCAATAAAAGCTATAATTTGTTTTTCCATATCAAAAGATTCCAGAAAATGAATTAAGCTAAACATCACTTCGGGTTGTTGACATTGATCATCTAAAATTAGATAATAGGCACATAAATTATTTTCATCAGGATTTTCAGCTATTGCAGTTAAAGCATTTTCAAAATTTGTAACTTGTGCTTCTGTTTGCATGAAGCGATTTTCTTGCAAAGTTGCCAATAAATTATTTCGATTCATTGTTTTGTCCCTTATTTTTCAAAAGTATAACGATTACACTATAGTGGCTGAACTTACTTTTACATTCTCTTGCTGTTTAGATACAGAATCTGTTTGTGTAAATTCATCAAATAATTTAAAAAATTCCTCAAAAGCAGTATTTTCATCTTTAGAAAAAAATAAAATTATCTGATCCCAAGTTTGATTATAAGCAACATTATATTTTTGTTGTATCCAAGTTTGAAAATTTGAAAATTCCTGTTCTTGTGTAGTTTGCTGTATTTGCATTTGACGACGTGCAAAACTATAACCAGCGATAAAAGTACGTAGGTTAGATATTGTTGAACGTCCTAAATACATTGCTGGACGTTTTTGAATATTGCGGATTACATCGTATAAATCTAACATAATATTCCTCTGATTAAAATTCTGTTTCGGTAATTTGAAATTCTCCACCTAAATCTTGTATAACGCAATATAAGTTATTTATCCAGTTTATCCTAGAAATTCCTTTAGGGTGAATATTATCGAAAATTAGTTCTTGTCCATTAATTTCTATTGCAATAGCATAATGTCTACCATTAATGGAGATATTTTGTTTTAGCACTTCATGGTAAATATTACAAAAGGGGTCTTCTGTACTTCCTGTAAATAAGTTTATTTCTTTACCAGGTATTTTTTGATTAATTAGGAATTGACGCAAAGCTATAGCACAAGCAACACATTTAAAAATATGAAATTGTTCAGCTATATTAGTTAGTTGACTCCGAATATCATTATTAGTCATGGATTAGACGATTGTTAATCAAATTGTAAACAAATGTCAGACATCATCTAGTTAAAAATACCAGAGTTGGGAATATGGATAAAGTGATATTATCTAGAATTTTCGATAATTTCAATTTCCTCTACTGTTAAATTATAAAGTTGATAAACAATTTGATCAATTTCTGCTTCTAATGCAATTGTATCTGTATTCGGATTTGATTTTTTAGCGATGAGTATTTGATTAACTAATCTTGACAAAATTTCTTCTATATCTACATTAATAACTTTAGGAATAGGGATTCTAGACGTTGTGGTATTATCAAAGTGCATAGTTCTAATAGCTTTAGCAAAAATAAACCTATAAATATACCAATTAATGCAATTAGAATGTAAAATGCCCCAAATTAACTCAGGATGAAAATTTTTATTTAACTTAATTTGATTAATGGTGTCAGCTAAAATATAATCATTTCTATTGGGAATGGATGCAGTTATTTTGATATGATCATTAGGATTTTCAATATGGGCTATTATGTTTTGTACTAACAGGGAATTTTGATGAATAAATGCTTTATTATCATTTACATTTTCTAAATAAATCTTACCCTTAATACCTTCAATTCCATATTTTTGTACCTCAGCACCACCAATAACATCTCTATCACCCTCATCAGAAATTAAATTCTGAATCATAGCACCTCTTTGATTTATAGATATATCATTTAATGTTTGACAAGTTGATAAAAGTTTTAAACCTATATTTATTTCTTCTGTACTTAATCCATGAGGTAAGAAATTAAATATTTTAACTAATTCTTTATCTAAATAACATTGAAATATCACTTCACAATTAGCTGCTGTAACCTTATGTGAACTATAAGTTAGCGTTTCAGATATCTTAGTTAAAATAAAAATACATACTTCTAGTTTTACATCTGGCCAAACTTTACCACAATCTACTAAACTAATTAAATTATTAACGGTAAATTGCCTAATTCTTTCATAATTAGAAGCAAATGTATATGATTTGGGAATTATATAAGATTGATATCCATGCTGGTGTAACAAATCCCGTCCTTTTTTAATAAATAAAATTGCTGTTTCTGTCGTATTAAATTCATATATCTGATTTAAAATTGCTTTTTCTAGTTTGTTGAATTGTACTCCATAAGGAGGATTACCAATCACCACATCAAAACCAATAAAAATACCCTCATCATTTAACACTTCAGGAAATTCAAAACGCCATTCAAAAGCATTTTCATATATCTTACCACCTTCTATATCTTCAATCTCAATCCGTAACTTATCAATCTCATTATTTAACTTAGCAATTTTTTTCTCCCGCTTAGTTTTCTCTGCTTTAGTTTCTGGAATCAGAAAAGTTTGATTCTCCAAATTATTAACTTCACCCTCCAACTTTCTTAACTTAGTTTTATTTGGATCACTTAATCCCAATGTAGTTTTAAAATTACCCTTAATTTCCTGTATTAATCTTTCCATTTCCCGCTTTTGCTCCTTATTTTCAGCATTGCGGTAAGTTCTCACAGCATTTTTATAATCTTCTATAGTGTATTTATTCTTACTTAAAGCAATTCGCAAATTAGCATCTAAGGAAAAACGACTAATCAAAGAATTACCACATTTAATATTAATATCAATATTTGGTAAAGTTTCCAATTCAGTGTAATTACTATCGGTTTTATAATAAGCATTTTTCAAAAGTTCAATCCATAAACGCAACCGACATATTTTTACAGAATTGGGGTTAATATCTACACCAAATAAACAACTTTCAATAATCGTTTGTTTCTCATGAAATAGAGTTTCTTGTACTCTCTGACTTTCCTGATTTTTCGGATTATATTCAAATAATAAACCATCCTCATCAGTCACAACTAACTCATCATTAGCAACCTCAAAACCATATTCTTTTAATCTCTTACCTTGTCTATCCAGTAAAATTTTTAACTCGCTTTTAATCGCAATAATTTCATTAAGTGCAGAAACTAAAAAATGTCCTGAACCCACAGCAGGATCACATATTTTTAAACTATTAATAATATCATTAGCTGCTTTTTTAGCCTCTATTTTATCATATAAATCATCAATGGTTTCACAATTCCAACCTTTAACATCATTAAACTTTTGTACAACCGCTTTTCTAATGGTTTCCCGACACATATACATAGTAATAAAACCGGGAGTAAAGAAAGAACCATCTTTATAACCATTAATTTTCTCAAAAATTAAACCCAATACAGAAGCATTAATTAACCTTTTGTTTTCTTCCTGAATTTCTTCTCCAGTGTCACTACTAAAATTGTAAGCATTGAGAAAAGCAAGCAAATATTCTAGTGTATTAATTTCACCCGTGGATTTTTTGCCGTTTTCATCTTTGAGAATAGTCCCTGAAAATATAGGAACTTTCTCATTTGACAAATTGCTAATAACAATAGTTGTTTGTTCAATCTCTGTAAGTTCAAATAAAGAACTATTTAAATAAGGAACATGAGCAAATATTTCTTGTAATTTCTCACTTCTTTCCTGTGGTTTACGAGCTAATACACTAAAAAATAGACTATTGAGATCATCATAATTCTTAACTTTTTGTAAATTCAAAAATCCCCAAGACGGATCATTTTTATGATATCTAATTAATTGAGCTTCCAATAATTTTAAAAACAGGATTCTATTCATCCAAGTAATTGCTAATTCTAAACCCAGATTAAAAAGTTGTTCTTGATAAGTTTCTCCAAATAGTTCGGGTTTTTCTAAACGAGAAATTTTATCTAAACTATCAACTTGGAAAATAGCATTTTCTATCAAAGAACCAATATTTCTATCATCTTCCTTTTTTCTCTGAATCAGCTTTTTACTACCTTCCTTAGTTTCTACCAAACCGATAATATGTAATAATTCACTGTAAAATCTTTTATCAAGAGTATTACTATCATTAGTAAAGGGTAATTTTAATAAATGTTCTGGAGAAAATAGTTTAAATAGGGAAATTAACTTATGTTCATCTGGATGTTTACCAGGAGTTAAATATTGCTGATATTCTCGAATATCAAAATGTGTAAATGTAATTTTATCGGTAATTTCATTAATAGCAGGTTGAGCAATTTCTTTATAAAAAAATTCAGTTTTTTTGCTGCTTAATCTTCCTTCTTCAAAATCTGTAAATTGTTTAACTAAAGATTTATTTTCAACAAATATTTTCTCAAAAGTCTGAGCATCAAAAATAAACCATTCATAAATATTAGTAGCGATTAAATATTTAATTTCTAAATTTTTCTCTAGGATACGTTCTCGGAAGAAATACAAAACTAATTCCTGAAATGCTTTAGTATTGAGATGATCAACTTTCAACATTTC
>JBJTTJ010000117.1:0-3152 GCA_046080125.1 Cuspidothrix sp. | reverse complement strand
TAATCTGCTATAGCCCCTTGCTTATCCCCTAAATCATATTTAGCAAGTCCCCGGTTGTAGTAGGCTTTGGCAAAGTTAGGATTAAGATTAATAGCTTGGTTGAAATCTGCTATTCCTTCTTGCTTATCTCCTAATCCATATTTAGCAAGTCCCCGGTTGTAGTAGGCATCGGCATAGTTAGAATTAAGATTAATAGCTTGAGTATAGTCTTCGATCGCTCCTTGTTTATCACCATTTTCATATTTATTATAAGCACGATCAAAAAATTCCGTTGCTGTAGTAGTATTTGTAGGTTCAGGAGTTGGAGATATAGTATAAATAACGGTTGGTGAAGTAACTGGAGATACATTAGTAGTTGCAGAAGTTTCAGGCATTGTACATGAATCTAACTTAAAGAAACACCTCACTTCCTTTGTGACTACTCCAATGATAACTGCAATAACGGCAACAATTAAACTTATGAAAGCAATTGTATCCCTTCCACCTGAACTACCACCTCTACTCATATAGTCCACCTACTGTTTATGTAGAAAATTTTTGCTAGTATATTTCCTATAATTAAACAATACGGAAGTATCATTTTTCTGAAAAAGTCTGAAAAAAATAAAATTAGGGATGTTGGGGTGCGATCGCTGTTTGAGGATGTTGGGGTGCGATAGCGAAGCGCTCCGTAGGAATCGTTTAAAATTGGGGTTGTGTGCGATCGCTGTTTAGGAATAAGTTGGGAGTGCGATCGTTTAAAATTAGGGTGGTTGTGAGCGATATCTAAATATCTACTCAATGTGGCTAGATTTAAGAAGATGATATGATCCAAATCAGATAGCAGAACCTGATATTTAATATGCCTCTTAGCGAACTTCTACCAACTGTTAGTCAACTAACACATCAAGATAAGCTTCGACTTATACACTTTCTTTTGCTTGCAGTAGCTAAAGAGGAAGGGTGTAGCCTAGACACCGCAAGTAATGAGCATTATGAAAATATGCTAATGAATCAACTAAGAGTTACTGAAGCGGTTGTATGGTCACCTCAAGCAGATAATGAAGCTGTTCAAGCCTTGTCTGGGCTTTTGGTAGAGGCACAGGGAGTATAAAATGCTTGGGGGTCATCGCTTTTCATTTACAGAACGCACGGACAGTTCTGGTCGTTCTAGCATTTTGCCATACTTGCCGCTAATCTTGACTAATGGAAAACGTTCAATAGAAGTTATGGCTTTATTGGACACGGGCGCTAGTGTTAATGTCTTACCCTACGAAATTGGATTACAGTTAGGAGCAGTTTGGGAAAGTCAAACTGTTCAAATTCCACTTAGTGGAAATCTCGCTCATAGTGACTCACGAGGGCTAGTTTTAACTGGGACAGTAGCCAATTTTGCACCTGTTTTACTTGCCTTTGCGTGGACTCAATCAACAGATGTACCTGTTATTTTAGGTCACATGAACTTTTTTGCAGAATTTAATGTATGTTTTTATCGCCACGAATTGGCTTTTGAGGTTTGTCCGATCCAGAAATAAAGTGTGATAGCGATAGCGTAATCGCCTAAAATTAGGGTAGTTGTGTGCGATCGCTGTTTAGGTATAAGTTGGGAGAGCGATCACTTAAAATTGGGGTAGTGGTGAGCGATCGCTTATTCCTCACGGGACTCGTAGATATAGCGCCCCGTAGGAATCAAAAAATTAAACTTCCTCATCTAAAAATGGCAAGAGATCCTCTAAATCTCTCGCTCCATGCAAAACCCGTAGAACCTCCACTTGTTCCTCTTGAACTTTATAAAAAATCAAATAGTCCTTAAAATTTTTAATCCGCCACTGACGAATTGTTCCCATATTAGACAAAGACGACACAACCTTACCCATATTGGGAGTTATTGCCAATTGAGCAAAAGCCGACTCAACAAACTCCAAAAACTTTTCCCCTGATTCCCGATTACCATTCACCAAAATATAATTTGCTTGTTGTCTGATATCTTGAGTAGCACGATTGCGAACAATTACCTGAAAAGCCATACTCACTACTGCACCTTACCAAAGATTGATCGGCGCAAATCTTGCCAATATTCAGGAGTTACAGGTTCTGTTTCTGATTCCAAACCTTCTTGTAACAAACTAGCTAATTTTGCTTGAGCATCCTTACGCTGTTGATCTTGCTGCAATAACATCAAAAAATAGTCCGCCACAGTAGCATAATTGCCAGATTGAAGCTGAACCTCAAGATAAGACTCAAGTTCTTTTGGTATCGGAAAACTCACATTCATAAGTTTCTAATATGAATAAAATCTTATTTAGTATCTTATCATTTTTTATTCTGGTTATGAATTTAGGCGAATTAGGGTGGTTGTGTGCGATAGCGAAGCGCTCCGTAGGAATCGCTGTTTGGGATGTTGGGGTGCGATCGTTTAAAATTAGGGTTGTGTGCGATCGCTGCTTGGGGATGTGGGAGTGCGATCGTTTAAAATTGGGGTAGTGTGCGATCGCTGTTTGGGGATTTTGGGGTGCGATCGTTTATAATTAGGGGGTTGTGAGCGATCGCTGTTTGGGGATTTTGGGGTGCGATAGCGAAGCGCTGCTGCAAGCAGTTCGTTTAAAATTGGGGTTGTGTGCGATCGCTGTTTAGGATGTTGGTTGGGAGAGCGATCGTTTAAAATTGGGCTTGTGAGCGATAGCGAAGCGCTCCGTAGGAATCGCTGTTTGGGATGTTGGGGTGCGATCGTTTAAAATTAGGGTTGTGTGCGATCGCTGCTTGGGGATGTGGGAGTGCGATCGTTTAAAATTGGGGTAGTGTGCGATCGCTCTTTGGGGATGTTGGGAGTGCGATCGTTTATAATTAGGGGGTTGTGAGCGATAGCGAAACACTCCGTAGGAATCGCTTATGGGGTAGTTGCTATTAATTGGTAACTAATAATATAGAATAGGATATGAGATAGTTAAATTTTCTCCCTGAACATTCAATGAGGATATGACAATGAATGCTTTAACTGTCAATTTGAAATCATTAATAGAAATGACTGATGAGCAGTTTTTTCAGCTATGTCAAAACAACCGCGAATTGAGATTTGAAAGAAATGCAAATGGAGAGTTAATAATTATGCCACCAACGGGAGGAGAAACGGGAAATCGTAATGCGGGTATTACTGCTCAACTTTGGATTTGGAA